>NZ_JAVKEW010000179.1:0-89133 GCF_040226375.1 Coleofasciculus sp. G2-EDA-02
AGCTTATCACCTCCTTGTTTAGAGATATATTATATCACTGGTTAGAGAATTCGTGCGGGATAAATCCCGCTATCTGCACGACGCCGCTCGTTTCATCCCCCGCTTGAAAAGACGGGGGCTTTCACCATCGCTTTTCGGTAAATTTACCAAAGACGGTTGCGACTCGCGTTGACTCCCTCTACCTGAGTGCGATTGACTTCATCCAAAAATATCTCGGTTTCCTCAACCAAACGATTCAACTCCAGACAATCTGCACAAGCTGGATTAGGATTTCCGGTTCCGGGTTCTCTAGCAAATCGACGCGGACGTACTGGAGCAACTGCATTACAGCAACGCTCTGAAGCCTCTTCTAAGGCTTGATCAAGACGACGGGCATTCTCTAATATAGCTGGATCTAATTTTCCATCCTGATCAAAAATGGGTGCAGTATTGTTCCAGATGTTTGTTCCGGTAATATCTGACTGGTTGGGTGGTTGAGCATTAGCAGACATTGCTATCAAACCACTACCCATTAATACAGTAGTTATAGTCCAACCCATCCATTGCCTTACTTTCATCACATTTACTCCACATTTCAATTCATGCAAAACTTAGTCTGGGCGGGCGCGAGTTACATCTGTTGTGAAAAGGAAACGATAGTCGTGAAAAGAGCCCCTACACAGGCGTCGTTCCCTTAAGCCTAGCGTTGGGTCAAAACTTAAACGCGAAACCCGCACCCAAAACAAACCGCGCACCATCTCCAGCCCCCGTAATGTCTCGTAATGCTGGGGTAATTACCAAAGGGATATTTTTAAAGGGAGCAATGGACAAGCCCAAGCCCAAGTCTTGTCCAGTCCATTCGGCAATTAAACTCACAGGTTCAGCCACTCGCACCGCAACATTACCAAACACATTAATCGTTCCATTATCATCCTCTACCGCCTCCTCCGTGCGAAACTGTCCATTGCCAATTCCAGCCGTTATTGCCACACGACTAAACGGCTGAGTAATATCCTCTCGCGTCCGAATAATCTTACTCACCACGCTATAAACCGAATGCTCAAAGTCATTGTCATCACCCAGGTTAATCAAGCCATTCCACCCCGCCGCAACAGCCCAACCTTGGGGTAAGCGGCGATGCACTTTGGCATTAAAACCGCCACTGCCAAAATCCCGATTGGAGCCGAAACTGGCAAGTGTGTATGAGAGTTCTACCCCCACAGACTTTTCAGCATCGCCCAAACCAATGCCAATGCCTAAAGCCCCATCATTAACATCACTATAGCGGGTGCGTTCTTGATAAGTAGCGCTGACAAAGCCTGTATTGCGATGAGCGCCATAGGCTGTGGGAATGACAATACTCAGGGCTGGAGATGCGCGTAATTGAGCTTGAGTGTCTATATCTTCTAGCGATCGCAACTCCTCCTGCAAGCGGTTAACCTCCCGACAGGGTGAGGGTTGTGTCGGTTGAGTTGGTGCTTGTGCCAACATCGTCTGTTGAGTCGCATTACAGGGCTTTTTCGGATTAATGGCAACAGATTGCATTTTTTCCTTGACTTCCTTGTGTTCCCTATCTACGGCAAAACTATTGACATGAGGCTCATCTCGTGTATATCTGCCCCCTCTAGGTTGGCGATTTTCCGCTGTCTGTCTATCACTCACCCCTATTGGCACAACTGGGTGAGGACTGTCCAATTCGGGCGATGCCATCTCCCACTCAGAAGCCTCTTGGATTGGCAAGGTTAATTCTGATTCCCCGGAAAACTCCAGCCTGACCCTATCTTCCTCAATTGGTGATTGGTGATCAGGGATTAGTGACTCCTTCCATTCTGCTTTCAGAGAACCTTCTGCCCTCGCGCTGAAGCCTTCTGTATTCAACAAGCTGTCTGCCGTCTGCCGTCTACCGTCTGCCTTCTGCAAGGATTCTGGCGTAAATTCCTGGACAATAATAGATTCTGGTGAGGCAACAGCTTGAGTCTTAGTTGCTGATGTTGCGGATGTTCCTGGCTGAGTTTCACTCGGTTCAATCGAAGTCAGGACAACACTATCAGGCTGATAGGTTGTCTGCACTGAGGACTTTGCCCAAGCGGGATGGGAAAAACCTGGAGCAGCAATTGCCGCTACGCTATAGAGGGCAAGGCTGGATACATTCTGTAAAGATGTATTCAGGTGACTATCGCCTTTTTTCTCTAACGTTTGCGGAACAGGTTGATATTCCCTTGTGTAAAATTTATTAGCAGGATGTAAATTTTGATGACGAGCATTAAAGCTACGTTTGGCTGTCACAGTCTTAAATCCTTCCAAGGGTTTTGTCTTGTTCTACAGAAACTTCCTTCTGAATCAGGATAAAACTAGCCACCCCGGACAGGTCGCGGAAACAGGGTTATTTTATTTTCTTGAGAGATTACCCTGCTTTGTGGTGAAGTACGGTAATTGAATCAGATGATCATCTGAATTCAACCGGATTCCTAAGAGGATTATACAGGATTATAGGAATCTGTGAAGTCGTTTTATAAGTTAACTTGATGGAGAAAAAACAGAATAAAAAACATCCATAAAATAAATAACGAGATTAATTAAGCGAAGACTTATCTAATTACCTATTCCCTGTTCCCCATTTTAAACACCTGAACATGTCTCGACCTACTGTATACATTGCGATAACCAACCATGGCTTTGGTCATGGAGTTCGTGCGGCTTGTGTCGCCGCCGCAATCCAAAAGCTCTGTCCAGACATATTACTGATGCTGGTAACCACAGCCCCACGTTGGTTGTTAGACTCTTATATTCCCGGAGATTTTATTCATCGCCCCCGCGCCTTTGATATTGGCGTGATTCAGTCCGATAGCTTGACCATGGATAAAGCGGCGACATTGGCAAAACTCAAGCAAATTCGTGCATCCGAAAATTCAATAATTGCCAGTGAAGTTAATTTTATCAAAACCAATCGTGTAGAACTTGTGCTAGCTGATATTCCACCCTTAGCTGCCAAAATAGCGCAAACGGCGGGGATTCCCGGTTGGATGCTGAGTAACTTCGGCTGGGACTTTATTTACCGGGCGTGGGGTGGAGAATTTGTGGAGATTGCGGATTGGATTGGCGAGTGTTATGGCTTATGCGATCGCTTGTTTCGTCTCCCCTTACACGAACCCATGACAGCATTCCCCCATATTACCGATGTGGGACTCACGGGTGGGACACCCAGTTATCCAAAAAGCCAGTTGCGGGAAAGGTTAGGTTTAACCTCACCTCCAGACAAAACGGTATTACTCAGCTTTGGCGGACTCGGTTTACAAGCAATTCCCTACAATACACTGTCCCAGTTTCCCGACTGGCAATTCATCACCTTTGACGCCAATGCCCCCGATTTACCCAATTTACTGAAACTTTTGGGTCGAGACTATCGCCCTGTAGATATTATGCCCTTGTGCGGACGAGTGGTGTCTAAGCCGGGATACAGTACCTTTGCAGAAGCGCTACGCCTAGACATTCCCATTGTCTCTCTCACCCGCGAAGATTTTGCCGAATCCTCCTTCCTACTGGAAGGTATTCAAAATTATGGGTACCATCAAATTGTGACCCCCAAAGAATTTTTCCCAGGTAGCTGGGACTTTTTGCACCAATCCCCAAATCCTCCCAAACAATCCCAGCCTATCGCCAAAGATGGGGCTGACGCGATCGCTCAAGCTGTTGTCCATTATTTGCAAACTCACTCATCAAAGTTCCCTAACCTGACATGATAGCTACTGTGAATTCTCTGCTAGACAAAACCGCACCTACCCCGAAAACCTCAGATACACCGGAAACGCCTAAAACAACCAATACTCCAGAACTGACTGAAACGTCAGACAAGCCGAAAACGCCAGAGATTGCAGAGAGGGGGAAGACAGCTAAAACGTCCAAGACAACGGAAACCTCAAAGAACCCGAAAAGTTCAGAAACCACCGAAACTCTCAAACCGACTCAAACCCCCAAAACGACTGAAACGACTAAGACAAAGACAACCAAGACGACTAAAGCCACCAAGACAACCAAACCCTCAGACCCCAACAAAGAGAGTTCCACATCGTCTACCCTGGAATTAGCGGCTCATGATGTACGCTTGGTCATTGATCAGCAACGGGAGCAAAGCCAAACCCTAACCACTAAGTTAAATATCCTATTTGTTACCAACGGCGCCTTGTTCACTAGCTTAACCATATCACGGTTGTTATTTTTTCCCAATGGGTTTAGCCTTGCCGAACTTCTAGGATTTCTGATAAATTTCACTCTGCTGATCAACGCCTTCTTACCGCGCCAGTTAGCCGTTAGCCCCAATTTGGGCGATAAAAAATTTCTGGAACGTTATCTTGTCCTGTCACCGGAGGAATATCAACTGCGAATGATTGTTAACCTAGTAGAGACCTATAATGCAAACAAGCAGCGATTGGAGGATGTCTCATCATCCTTACAATATTCTGCCTATGTGACCTGGGGGTTAGCCTTGGTTGTTACCTTGCATGTTCTAGGGATTTACTTTGTGCCTTTGATTGACCTGAGTAGTTTTGGCTAGGTCTTGCGATTATGACTTCTCAACACGTTCACAACAACTCTTCTGGGAAACAGTTAAACTTACCAGAACCCGACCCAGACAACATCACGGTGTTGACGCGCAACCTGCCCAACAAGCCAATTTTACCGTGGAATCGTTATGATTCTCCTTGGCGTGATCCTGAGGTGGAACAGGCGGATGAGTCTGAGGTATTAGATACCGATGAGGTATCGAATACCGATGACATCGCCGAACAGGTTATGGCTGACACTCTAGAGGAATTAGCGGATGACGTTGAAGATAAAGTGGGTGAGACACAATGTCTAGAAGTTGTTACCGAGTGCATCGAAAAATCACAAACCCGGGAACTTGACGAGGAATGCGGTGAAACAGAAGCGTTAGAAAAGGTGGAATCCGCCGAGGTAGAACCTGAAGCACCCGACATTAACCCAGAAGCAGAATTTGATGAAGTGGAAAACGTAGATGAGGATGATCCTTTAGTCGCACACTTATCGGAGAAATTGGGAATTGGCGATCGCGAAGACGATGAGGAGGATGCTGAAGAATTACCAGAAGATGAAGAGCACGAAGAACACGAACTCAAGCAACTGGGTTAGCCTTCTAGCCAACAATTGAGAACCTCTGTCCTAATTCAATGAATCGATGACCCATTATCAACAGAAATTTACAATCAAGACAACGGGAAAATCCTTCACCAGAATCACCTCAAACGTCAAAGACATCGTTGAGGAGTCAGGAATTGGCACCGGACTTTGTACCGTATTTTTGCGCCACACTTCAGCCAGTCTGGTGATTCAAGAAAATGCTGACCCCGATGTTCTAACTGATTTATCGAATTTCTTTGCCAAATTAGTGCCAGAAGATGGCAGCTACATCCACGATACCGAAGGACCCGATGATATGCCCGCCCATATCCGGACGGCTTTAACCAAAACCTCAGAACAGATTCCCATTGGGAATGGTAGATTGATGTTAGGGACATGGCAAGGGATTTATATCTGGGAGCATCGCCAGCAGAGACACAATCGGGAGGTTGTGGTTCACATTTCTGGAGATTGATTGGGGAATGGTTAAGTAGGTGGGGATTGTCCTTTGTCATTGGTCATTTGTCATTTGTAAGGGTTTCAGGGTTAAAGTGAGTTATCAATAAAGATTCGTTTTACTCCCTCTAACCCCTCATCTAAGTTCACTCCGGCTTCCTCCACACCCGCTCCCGTTCCTCCCATTCACCCCGCATCTGACTCACCCATTCTTGAGCATCTTGACCTTTTAATAAATTGGGTGCAATTTCACGAAAATCTTGCAAAGAACGCTGACGTTTTTTCTATAGTTTCAGCAATATATTGAAGTAAATAAGCTGTTATGCATTTAAATTGGGAATGGGCAGTAACCAAGATGGTTGCATCACAAGGATTTCGCAGTTCCTAACATTATGGTTTAAATGACGAACAGCTTATTCATGATTATTATCAATTAGTTTATTTTTTCAAGGTTATTATTCTCTCTAATAACTGTTTTGTATACTAATTACTGGAGAACCATTTATGACAGCACTACAGTTGACTCATAAGTTTTGCCGCTAATTTTTCTACCGAATATGAGTGATAAGAAAGTCTTATAAATTAAGCTAAAGTTCCACGGTGTAATGCTTGTAGGTTGGGTTGACAAAGGAAACCCAACTAATCCAGCTTATAGCACTACGAGGCTACGTTAGGACATCAGTTAATCCCAGAGGGAACAGGGAACAGTAAAGAATGTCCTAACCTGTCTTAGTACCGCTATAAAAGCTAGGTTTTCCTCAAATCAAGCCAATCGCTACATACATAAGTAAAGTTTATCACACTATGTACGGGATAGCCTCATGGAAGAACTGCATCGCAATATTGGGTTCGTAGCAGTTCGCTAAAACAAACGTTTGGCGAAAGTCAGCATGAGTAGTTATGTGTTGGAGGCTTCAGCACTTTTGGCACTGTTAAATAATGAACCAGTTATTGTAGGTTGGGTAGAGCGATAGCGAAACCCAACAAGACTTCATGAGAGTTATGTTTCTTTCTGAAACGAATTAACCCGTCGCAAATCTAATGTCAACGGATATTCCGGACTCAATGATAATGGTGGAATCGAAATTATTCCCGGTGTATGATCCTCGGAGATAAACCTTTCCAACATCCGTGACTCTGCTTCCCGGTGATTAACAGGAAATTTCTCATAAACGATGCCATTGGGAGGATTCACGTCATAGCGACATCCGCCAATTGACCGTTGAATCCAGGTATCTACAATGTCAAATACTAATGGAGAATGAGAATTAATCGAGGGATGTAATAACGCCGCATATTGCCGTGCGCGGAAGCGTACCCCACCCACATAATCTCCCGGTATCCCTGTAGACTTTAACGGCACCGGATCACCATTACAAGTAACCTGATAACGGGATGAAAAAATATCTCGATTTGGCGAATGTCCCATCGCTCCCCGCAACCTCACCTGCATCCGTTCCATGGAAGAATCCACATAACGAGCCGTTCCGCCAGTACCCGTTTCTTCCCCTAAAACATGCCAGGGTTCGATCGCGTGTCGTAATTCTAACTCAATTCCCTCTCGGCTAATCTCGCCATAGCGGGGGAAACGGAACTCAAAAAACGGCTCAAACCACTCCCATTTAAACGGATACCCCGCCTCCTGTAACTCGCTGACTACCTGCCGCAAATCCTCGCCGATGTAGTACGGTAACAGAAAGCGATCGTGCAACATCGTCCCCCAGCGAATTAAATTCTGGGTATAGGGATGCTCCCAGAACCATGCCACCAGCGCCCGAATTAGCAGCATTTGCAGTAAACTCATTCTCAGATGGGGAGGCATTGCAAACGCCCGAAACTCAAGTAATCCCAACTGATTTCGGTAATTTTCTACCGGATAAAGCTTATCAATACAGAAGGCTGTGCGGTGGGTATTCCCTGTCACATCAACCAATAGATTGCGTAACAATCGGTCTACTAATTCCGGCGATACCTCCTCACCCGGTTGTAACCTTTGAAAGACAATCTCTAACTCATACAAACTCTCATGTCGCGCCTCATCAACACGGGGCGACTGACTGGTTGGTCCAACAAATAACCCAGCAAACAAATAGGACAAACTGGGGTGATTTTGCCAATAACTAATCAAACTTCTTAATAAATCGGGACGCCGTAATAGAGGACTCTCTAATGGAGTTTTGCCGCCAATCGTAATATGAGCACCGCCCCCCGTACTCACTCGCCGTCCATCTAACGTATATTTTTCTGTCCCCAAACGACAAAGCCGCGCCTCTTCATACAGCGTTGTGGTAATATCAACCAATTCCTGCCAATTTCCTGCCGGATGAATATTCACCTCAATCACACCCGGATCAGGCGTAATTTGAAACCCTTCAATTCCCGCATTACCGGGAGGCGTATAGCCTTCAATTAACACCGGGGTTTTGACCTTTGCGGCTGTCTGTTCAATCGCAGTGATTAAATCTAAAAAACTTCGCGCTGAAGTCAGAGGCGGTAGAAAGATATGCAGAATTCCTTGCCGAGCTTCTACACTTAAAGCAATACGAATTGCATTATCGGGCGAATCAATAAATTCAGGACTTGGTATGGCTGGGTTAGCGTCCAACGGTACAATTCCTTCCTGTACCAATTCCTCAGACCAATCTATGGAATTCAGGGGTAAACGGAACCCGGCGGGGGAGTCGCCAACCAGAAGATTCAACTTCTCATCCGGGAATCGCCAATGACAGGTACTCCAATACAATTGCTCATCTTTTAATACCGGTAATATCGGTAAAACATACCCACCGATGTCCCCTTCATTTTCATAAGCTGGAATAATACAGGTTGGATTAACACCCAGATGCTTCGCTAACGCCTGAATAAAAGACTCTCCGTGCTTTTGTATATGACTGTAATTCTTCCCTTCCTCTGCATACCACTCTGGATTCCGCCAAATAGGAATACCATCACTGCGCCAATAGCATCCCAATGCCCAACGGGGTAAAATCTCGCCGGGATACCATTTCCCTAAACCATAATGTAATAATCCACCTCCCTTAGAAAACCGGGCTTCTAAGCGTTTGAGTAACTGTCCGGCAATTTTCCGTTTCTCATCACCGAGGGCAGCAATTTGCCATTGGGGAGATTCAAAATCGTCAATGGAAACAAAAGTGGGTTCACCTCCCATGGTTAAGCCCACACCTGCACCTTGTAGCGTTTCCTCTACGGCTTTCCCTAAGGTATCAATCTCTTGCCATTGGGTTTCCGTATAGGGTTGACTGGGGCTGGCGATGTTCTCATGACGCGACACCGTTACAGCAAACTCCAATCGAGACTGGCAAGATTCACTGGTTCCCCTCACTGGAGACGCCGCTTCTGGGTTGGGAGTACAGACAAGGGGAATATGTCCTTCCGCCGCCAAGTAACCTGATGTGGGATCTAAACCAATCCAACCGGCACCAGGAAGATACACTTGTGCCCAAGCGTGAAAATCGGCACAATCGGCTTCGATACCTTGAGGTCCATCTATAGGGGGGTTGTCTTCTTTGAGTTGAATCAGATAACCGGAAACAAATCGCGCCGCTAAACCATAATGCCGCAAGATTTGCACCAGTAACCAGGCGGTATCGCGACAGGAACCGACTTTTTTGGTCAGGGTTTCTTCACAGGATTGAATCCCGGCTTCTAAGCGAATGGTATGAGAAATATCCTGGGCAAGCTGTTGATTAAGTGCTCCTAAAAATTCGGTAATATATATATCAGTTTTTCGATTCGTTTCTACCCAAGCTGATAAGAGTTTTTCCGATTCGCTGATTTCTCGAAAAGGACTTAGTTCTTTTTGTAGCTGGGGATCATAGTTAAAGGGATAGCGTTCAGCATACTGTTCCACCAAGAAATTGAAGGGGTTAATGGGTTGCAGTTGGGCAATAATATCGACTTCAATAGCGAGAGTATCGGTAGGCTTAGGAAAATTCAACCGGGCTAGGCGGTTCCCGTAGGGGTCATTTTGCCAGGTTAAACTATGCTCTTGAGGCTGGATGGTTAGAGAATAACTTTGAATAGGTGTGCGACAGTGAGGTGATGGACGCAATCCTAGGGTGTGGGGACCAAGAATAACGGGGCGCTCGAAGTGATAGGCAAGCTGATGATTTAGGTTAACTTTGATGGACATTGGTCATCCTTTTGTCATTGGTCTGGAAATAGGAAATTGATAATTGATAATTAATAATTGATAATTAATAATTGATAATTTATGATTTAATGCAATTTCTGATCTGGGAGGATGTTAGTGAAAGCAGATTGTTGACAATCACCGCCCTAAAAGGACGGTGATTTTTTCGTCGCAGGGACTCCAATGAATTTACCCTCGGAAAGCATCTTGACCGTGTGTCCCACGGCTGCAAGTCCACGAATACAGACTATCTGTGCTGCGGCTATATCCCGGTCGATTGTGTAGCCACATTCTGGGCATGAATGAACGCGCTGTGACAATGGTTTTTTGCCCGTTTGTGTTAAGCAATTTGGGCATATTTGCGATGTCTTTTTGGCGTCTACTTTTTGGAAATAAACACCCCGCTTAAAACAGCACTGGGGAAGAATATTAAGGAATTGACCCCAACCCGCGTCTAGACAATGCTTAGCTAGCATTCCCTTGGCTAAGGCTTTTAGGTTTAAGTCCTCAGCAAATATCATCCCCGCCCAATCACAAAGGTTATGAGCTAATTTCCAGTGATACTGTTTACGAACATTGGCAATTCGTTCATGCAGTCTACTGACCTTAGCTTGTGCCTTGCGCCAATTATTTGAACCTAGCCGTTTCCGACTAACCCTCTGTTGCAGCAATTTAAGCTGGCGTTCGAGGCGTTTAAACGGTTGCGGATTAGGAAATAATTGCCCATTAGACACAGCGACAAAATGACTTATTCCAACATCAATCCCAATGGGTTCTCCGTGGGGAAGAATCTCTGGTACAGACACATTCCACTGCAAAGTGAGCATAACGTACCAACCGGACGCACGCTTAACTACACGGGCTTGTTTAATGGTTGCGCCATCAGCTATAGGGCGCGATTGCCGGAAACGGACTAACCCAATTTTGGGTAGCTTAATTGTGTTTCCTTGGATAGGGTCTTTCCCTAACTGAGGAAACACAAAGGAATGCATTTTACCGACCTTTTTAAAGCGTGGAAACCCATGCCCACCTTCCCACATACTGACGAATGCCTGCTCTAACCGTTTAAGTGTCTGTTGTAGGACTTGTGAGTGGACTTGTTGCAGGTTTTCCCTTGTTTGGCGATAGGCAGTTAAAGCTACCGCTTGACGGTTATAGGTGGGACGGGGTACATCAGCCGGGATGATGTATTCACCGGGAAGGGAGCAAGCGTCTATCCGGCACGAACGAGAACGAAACCAATCTTTACGTTCAGCTAATGCGTAGTTGTATACACGGCGATTTTGCTCTAACCAATCTTCAAAAATGACTATTTGGTTAGAGGTTGGCTTAAGCTTGTACTCGTAGGTTAGACAGAACATTTGCATCACCTCCTTGCCGCTACTATACAGGACTTTTAGCTATCGTCACGTTATACCAATTTTCCATGATGTTGCGCCATATCCGACCCCCCTGGCGATAGCCCGGAGGGTGTATTCGTTGCATGATTACAGAAAAATGGTAGTAGAGTTTCCACTATCAGATTTAATTGAGCTGATGTCCGCAACTTGAACAAAAGCGAGCGCTAGGAGTCAGGGATGAGCCGCATTGAGGGCAAAAGCGTTTGCTGCTTTGAGCCGGAGACGAAGATGGCTTCGGTGATCCCATCCGCATCTCCATATTGCCCATCCGCATTTCCATGGGGTTCATGTTCATTTGCATGTCTCCCATATTCATCGGCTTCATCGGTTCCATCGGCTTCATCGGTTCCATCGGCTGCATCGGCTGCATCGAAGGCATGGATGAAGCGGGTGTGCTATCGACTTGCTGCACTTGCATTTGTTGGGAACTACCAACAGACGGAGTTCCACTGATTACGCCCATGCTGCTTCCTTGCACTTGAATAAAATGGTCACCTTGCGCTGTCGAAATCTTTAACACCACACCGTTAGGCGTGCGGAATATCTCCGGCGGTGATGTCCAGTTTCCCGTTTGAAACCCGTTACTGGCTTGTTGCTGCTGTCCGGGACTACCACTGAGAGTGGTGACAACCGTCTGTGTTCCTTGATTATCGAGGTAAACTCTTTGGCCTGTGCCTATCTCGCATACGTAAGCCATAATAACCTCTCCCAAAAAATTCTCCTTATATCATTATTCAGGGGAAAGGCAACATTGATGAAACTTCTTAACAATTATGTTAGATCAAGTCCAATCAGTAGGTCAGCACGGGTTAACGTCAACGGTGAGGATCATCATTGGCTCTATGTTCTTTGTCATTGGTAAGGGTTTGAGGGAGGTTTACACAACGTAACATCGTTAAGCGGAACCTCTAGGCGTTTCTGGGGAACTGCCCCCTGTAATGCCACAGTTGAGGTGGTGCGATCGGCGAAAATTGGCTTCTGGGTTCCCAGCATTTCCAGAATCATCTGGAAGTTTTTGGCATCTAAATCAACGGTGCGTTCTTGCTCACCATCTGCATAGGTAAACCAAAAGTGACCTTTGTTTTCCAGAGATTTCCACAATGCCTGATAGCTGGTAATTCGTTTCATCCCACCTTCCCCATCTTCCCCACCTCCCCCATCTTCCCTATTTACGCCCAGGCTCCAGTCTGGATATCGTTATCGGGCCAATGTACGGCAACAGCCGATGTGGAGTGATCGCCGAAAATCGGCTTATCTGTATCTAAAATATCGAGCATGATTCGGAAATTGTCGGCATCTAAATCTTCCGTGCGTTCTCTATCGCCATCAAAATAGGTAAACCAAAAGTGACCTTTATTGTCTAGGGGTCTCCACAGTGCCTGATAACTGGTAATCCGTCTCATTTGCATTTCGGGTTTTTTCATATCTGGCTGACTTTGAGTGCTTCTACTTTCCATCGTTGACAGA
Source organism: Coleofasciculus sp. G2-EDA-02 (assembly GCF_040226375.1). Classification (NCBI taxonomy): domain Bacteria; kingdom Bacillati; phylum Cyanobacteriota; class Cyanophyceae; order Coleofasciculales; family Coleofasciculaceae; genus Coleofasciculus; species Coleofasciculus sp. G2-EDA-02. The sequence continues at coordinate 12,592 of NZ_JAVKEW010000179.1, forward strand.
TGCCCCTGTTGCATGTTGGTTCTAAGTGTGTACTTATGTTTCGATTTTACGCTAAAGTACACTGAAACGGAATCACCTAAATCTAGTGGTGTGACACAGCTAAAATTGTGGAAGAGATTTTACGGTTAAATCGGACACCATCCTTTGCGCCCTTACGGTTTCTGGGTGTGCCACACTTATCATCCCACTGATTCCGGCACGGGCAAGATTACCGTAAAGGTGTGGGATTAAATTATCGGGTTAAAAACTGCTTGAGTTTCTACTTTGCTCTCGCTCCAGAAGCTGTTGCTCCATTTTATGCTTGTAGAGCGCTACTTCAATCGTGGTCGCTAAATCTTTGGATTCAAAGGGCTTGAGCAAGTAACCATAAGGTTCTGTGAGTTCAGCCCGCTCCAGAGTCTCCGCATCATTATAGGCACTCAGATATACTATGGGTAGTTGGAACTGTTGGCGCATTTGAGCAGCCGCTTCAATTCCATCCATCTTGCCTTTGAGCTTGATATCCATCAGCACTAAGTCGGGAGGGTTTTGCCGGATTCCAGTAATCGCAACTTCGGCGGATATCACATTGGCGGTTATGATATATCCGAGGGCTTCTAGTCGATTTTGAATACTGAGAGCGACAACCCTCTCATCTTCAACGACTAAAATTTTGGCTTTGACCATTTGTTTAGTTGAAAATACAAAATGATGCGTCCTAACCGATATGGCGATTGCTATAATTACAACTTCCCATGGGAAAAGTAATATTAACTTCTGTTCCCTTTTCCAGGTTAAAGCTTAGATCACCCTCCAATTGTTCAGTCAGAACATTAATGAGTTGTAATCCTAATGATTTAGGTTTAGCAAATTCAAGGTTTGGTGGAAATCCCACGCCATTATCTTTGACCGTTAGGTGACATCGATCACCAGATTCTGCGGTAAGAAATACCTCAATCGTCCCTTCTCTGTCATCCGGAAACGCATATTTGAGAGCGTTGGAGACTAATTCACTAATAATCAAACCACAGGGAATGGCTGTATCAATGGTTAAGTTAACCTCATGGATACAAAATTCTAAATTCACTGGGTTGGATTCGACAATATAAATTTGAAACAAATAACTGGTCAGATTCTCTATGTACTCGGCAAAGTTAATCCGGGCAAAATCTTGAGATTGATATAATTTTTCATGAACCAGCGCCATTGACTTAACCCGATTCTGACTTTCCTGGAATAACTCCACTGTCGTTGGATCGGTAATGTACTGAGATTGTAAATCCAACAGACTCGAAATCACCTGCAAATTATTTTTAACCCGATGGTGAATTTCCTGAAGCAAGACTTCTTTTTCTCGCAGAGAGGCTTGAATTTGGATTTCAGCTTGCTTGCGCTCCGTGATATCCAGATTAATTCCCATCACCCGTACAGGCTGACCTGCTTCATCGTAAAATACCTGAGATTTGCTTTCCACCCAACGCAGGTTACCCTCGTTTCTGAGAATGCGAAATTCAATATCATAGCAATCTTCCTGCTGATCAATCGCTCGTCGATCCGCCTGGTTGACGCGATCGCGATCTTCGGGATGAACCATTTCCAGGAACGTTTCGTAGCTAATCTGCGTAGTTTTGGCGTCTAACCCATACAGATGTTGCAGATGATAGGAACAGGTAATTTGTTCCGTCTCCAGATTTCTATCCCAGAATCCCATACGAGCCGCATCTAGGGCTAAACGTAATTGCTCTTCACGTTGGCGTAGCTGTTCTTCGGCGAGCTTACGTTCTGTCACATCGAGATTTAGTCCAATTGTCCAGATAGGCTGACCTGTTTTGTCATAAATAATCTGACCTTTGCTTTGAATCCAACGCACAATCTGATCGGGCCAAATAATCCGGTATTCAATATCATAATCCTCCCCCGTTTTAATCGCCTTTTGCATATTTTTCTTAACCAGTTCTTTATCTTCCGGATGAACCTTTTCTAAAAATTTTTCGTAGGGAATTTCTGGACGATCAAATGCCAATCCATAGAGTTGTTCGAGGCGATGAGACCAAGTGATGGTTCCAGTTTGCAAATTCCAATCCCACTTTGCCATTTGTGCGGCATCTAGGGCAAGACGTAAGCGGGCTTCACTTTGCTGTAAGAGTTCCTCTGCTAGTTTACGGGCGGTGATATCTGTACTCACACCTAGAACTTGATTTACCTGTCCATCTGGAGAAACTAAGGGAGTTTTAATAGTTTGATACCACCGCATTTCACCCCTGTGATTCCAGGAAAATTCTTCGGGAATTAACTTGGGCTGTAAGGTCGTCAATATCTCTTGGTCTTCAGCGAGGAAGCGTTCTACCTCTGCCGCATTATTATGGAGTTGTGCTGTTGTTTTTCCCAGCAATTCCTCTACCGGAATACCCCAATGCTCGGCAAACATGCGATTTGCTAAAATATAATTTCCCACTTTGTCTTTAACATGAATTAAATTCGGATTTGTGTCAATAATTGTTTGCAAAAAATCTTTTTGATCTTGCAATTCTTGCTGAGCCTTTTGACTTTGAGTGACATCAATTCCCACACAAACAATGTTTGTTCCTTGCTGGTATTTCTGAGCAGCAATCAGGTGGTATCTACGGGAACCATTAATATTAATTTCAAGAATATTTTGGTCAGTTTGAGCCGAACTCTCTATAAACTGCTCGATATGGCTGACAAAGGTCGGATTATTGTTGAGAAAGCCGAGGGGTTGACCGACAAAATTTATCGGCGACAGGTTGAACATGTCTGCCAAATACTGATTAACTCCCAGGTATTGTCCTTGGCGATTCATCCAGGAGACGCACCCTGGCACCGCATCCAAAACCGCTTGCAGTTGCTCCTTGGCTTGTTGTAATTGTATCTCTATCGTCTGACGGTGAGTAATTTCTTGCTGGAGGCGGATATTCGCTTGTTCTAATTCGGCGGTTCGTTCGCTAACTCGTTGTTCCAATTGGAGATGAGCCTGTTGCAGGAGAAATTCAGCCTGTTTGCGATCGCTAATATCTTGAATCAGAGCAATCGTGTACTCGGAGAAGCCATTAGCGCCACGAACGGCTGACACCGACACATTCACCCAAACCAGATGACCTTGCTTGTGAATATAGCGTTTTTCGGCGTTCAGGTGAGTAATTTCCCCAGTGATCAGTTTCTGTAAGTTTTGATAGCACTCTGTCAGATCATCGGCATGGATAAACAGATGGAATGACTTATTTAATAATTGATCAGCGCTGTAGCCGAGTAGATCTTGCAGCGCCCGATTAGTATGCATGACCCGCCCTTGAGCATTCGCGATCGCCATCCCAATCGGCGCTAACTCAAATACGGTGCGGAAACGCGCTTCACTGTCACGCACAGCTTGTTGAGCCTGATGAATTTCGGTAATATCGCGGCAAACGCTGAGGACGAATTCGACGGAACCATCCGGGGCAAATTCGGGCACCAGACGCGATTGGTAATACCGTTGTCCATGGGGGGTCAAGAAACTGAATTCACTCTCATTTTCCTCACCCTTGTGGAACACAGTTTGTAAGGATTCCTCCCATACTGGGATAACAGATTCTGGTAATCCTAATTCCCGGTGGGTTTTCCCCAGAAAGTCCTGATAGGGTATACCTGTTTGCTGTTCAATGACTGGATTGACGTAGACATGACGCAGATTGAGATCAAAGCGAGCGACGATATCCGGAGAATGATCCAGTAGGACTCGAAATTCCTGTTCCCGTTGATTGAGCGTGTCTGCAATCTGTTTGTCTTCGGTAATATCTTCGGTAATCGTGGCGAGGAGAACTTGAGGAACACCTGTTTGGCTTTCCCCCCAGGGATTAGGGATGATAAAAGAGCGCGATCGCACCCATCGGATTGAGCCATCAGATTTGACAATTCGATACTCTTGCGGCACTTCACTTGCGGGTTGTTGAGTCCAAGCCGCCGCCACTCGCTCTCGATCCCTGGGCTCAATCCCATTGAGGATACACTGTAGATACCCTCCCGGATGATTCAATAATTGTTCAGGAGTGTGACCCCATATCTGCTCAGCCGCCCCATTGACATATAATAACTGATGCCGATTCACCGAGGTCAACCAAAAGACATCCGCAAAAGGTTCTGTCATCCCACTTTATCCTTAATCTGGCTATAAAAATTGTAAAGACAACCCGGTTGGTTGTCTTCAACAGCGCTATGAAAAAATACGATTTTACGGAATCAGTTTCGGAATTGTCAAACAATTGTCAACAGGGGGACAGGGGCGGGTTTAACAGAGCAAAGTTTTGTCGATGTCCGATAACTTTACTCACACCCGCCCTTGTTGGGGGTAGCAACTTGGTTTGAGTGACATCCTCCCACACCATAATCTTTGATTTGGTGTGGGCTTCCAACATCGCTGTTAGACATTGCTGCCCTGCGCCACTTATCTAGGCAAAATGCCCCCGACAGCCCGACTTGACAGCCAATTTCTTTCCCCCAGAGTCCCTGGGTACTCAGTTGCTCATAGCCTCGGTTACAGATTTCCTGTGCTGAGGCTATATCTCTATCGACCTCATACTTGCATTCTGGGCAACTATGCCATCTATCCGACAGTTCTTTTCTGACTTCAATGCGGCAATTTGGACAAGTCTGAGATGTGCCTTTGTGGTCAACTTCAGCAATATAAACACCTCGCTGCTTGCCCACATAGAAGAGAATATCCCTGAACTGACCAAACGCTCCATCAACTGTATGTTTGCCTAGAAACCCTTTCGCCATAATTCGGAAGTCGATATCTTCCAAGAAGATGGTTCCTGCCATGTCACACAGTTTGTGAGCCAATTTGAACTGATAGTCTTTCCGCTTGAAAGCAATATGATTGTGTTGACGCTCTACCTTGAGTCTGGCTTTTTCATAGTTTTTAGAGCGCTTCTGTCTTGACGAGCTACAAGGTGCGCCTTTCGGCGACGCGGGGTCTCGTCGCTTTTTCTTGGATAATCTGCGTTGCAGCACTTTCAGCCTACGGTGCATATCCTTGAAAAATTTGCGTCCTGGCTCTATGAAGCCATCCAATCTTTTAGTTCCCTGAGTGCATAGTTATACGCATGACGGCAAGTTTCGAGCCATTCATTCAATAACTCGACCTGTTTCTCGTCTGGGTAAATTCGATAAGTGTAGTTGAGATTCAGCATAGAAGTAATCTTACCACAAAAGGCAAGTCACAGTAATTGCTGATTTTACGCCTGTTTGACCGGATAAAATCAGCTTGGGGGTGATCCCAAGTATCCCACACCAAATCTCCAGATTATGGTGTGGGACTTATGGTTCCTCCCCCAATCCCCCACCGCAAGTTAAAGCAAGCCCTTGTCTTTGCTGTACCCCTACCCAAGATAGATTTTGTCGAGGATGTTCTACCGCTACTTACCCTTGTGCTGCCATGGACAGGATTAGGTCAATCATGCGATTAGAATAGCCCCACTCGTTGTCATACCAAGCCACGACTTTGAAGAAGTTGGAGTTGAGTTCCATACCTGCCCCAGCATCAAAGATGCTAGAACGGGGATCGGTGGTGAAGTCTGTGGAAACAACGGAGTCGTCCGTATATCCCAGAATTCCTTTGAGTTCCCCTTCCGAGGCTTTCTTCATCGCGTCACAGATTTCTTGATAGCTGGTGGCTTTGTCGGTACGGAAGGTGAGGTCAACCACCGAGACATCGGGAGTCGGTACACGGAATGCCATGCCGGTAAGTTTGCCTTTGAGTTCGGGTAGAACCAAAGTGACGGCTTTGGCTGCACCTGTAGAGGCGGGGATAATGTTTTGAGTCGCACTGCGTCCACCCCGCAAGTCTTTCTTACTCGGTCCGTCTACAGTGGGTTGGGTTGCGGTCATGGCGTGAACGGTGGTCATCAAACCTTCTGCCAAACCGAAGTTGTCTTGAATGACTTTGGCAATGGGAGCGAGGCAGTTTGTGGTGCAACTGGCGTTGGATACGACAGTATGCTTGTCGGGATCGTAGCTTTTGTGATTCACACCCATCAAGAGGGTGGGGACTTTTTCTGGGTCTTTTTCTTTAGTGGGAGCCGAGATGACGACTCGCTTCGCCCCTGCGGTGAGGTGCTTGGATGCACCAGCATAATCGGTAAATAGACCCGTGGACTCAACCACATACTCAGCGCCATATTTACCCCACGGTAGTTCTTCGGGATTCTTGATTGAGACGCAGGGGATTACCTTATCGTTGACGACAATGGCGTCGGGTTTGGCTTCTACCTTACCGTTGAAACGACCATGGGTTGAGTCGTACTTTAACAAATAGGCGATACTCTCTGGCGGAACCAGGTCGTTAATGCAGCAAAACTCGATATTGGGGTTTTCTAGTCCAGCCCGGAAAACTAGGCGTCCGATGCGACCAAATCCATTAATGCCGACTTTGATAGGTGCCATGAAATTCTCCTTTTGGTTAATTTGTACTGAGTATGCCAGGGTATGCTCTAGGGTACAGCGTCAAAGGGGAGCATACTAAGTATCAGCCAATGCCAATGTAAGCGTTTTCAGTAGCATTCGTCTGACATGACATTAGCTGTACCCGCGTCTTCTTTAGGTTTTCTTTAGAATGCTCCCTGCTCAAGAGTTAGGTATCTCCTACTGTTTATAGACGGATTGTCAATTCTTTTCAAGCTTGCAGGTTTCGGCAAGATTCGTCAATTGGCATTTGGAGAATCATTTTCCAGGACGTTGAACCTAAATCTGCTACAACTGATACTGAAAATTTAGTCAAGCTGATCCGGTGTAGACGGATGTTGCCTGTGTCTATCTCTACGATTGAAAAACTTGATTGATGAGCTTGCCCTGAGCCGTTGAGTAGCTCCATTATCCTTCTCCAAGAGAGTTGCTAGCTTGGCATAAGTCAAAGGATGGGATAGGTAGGTTGGGTCGAGGAGCTTGTTACCTCACAAAAAAGGCTAAATCCCTTGCTAGAAACCAAATTTATCTAATCATAAAAATGAGACAAATATGAATAAAAAATGAAAATAGTAGAAAAAGGGATTCTAAATTTAGTTACTAAAAATGCTGGATTAAAACTTTAAATTATGCTATATTAAAAAATAATGAAAGGGAGTAGCTCCTGGTCATAATATTACCAGGATACCTGAATCAACATACTGGCGATGAGCCTGGTTCAGGTGACAAGGGACTGAAGTGTAATTTCAGTTAAATTTCCAGAATCACGATCTGCACTTTTTTCTAGTCCCTTGGTAGCGAGACTTTCACTAAGTTCACAAGTTGATGTGAGCTTGGTGAGGTCTGCCTTTTCTCATCAAGCTCTATCAGCGGTATATTAGTTAAGGAGCTTGAGAGAATGTTAGCCGCATTTACCGCCGGATTATTACTGATTACGATTTCTGAGTTAGGGGATAAGACGTTTTTTATCGGCGTAATCTTGTCCATGCGCCATTCGCGGCGGCTGGTCTTTTTAGGAGTCCTAGGGGCGTTAGCCGCGATGACATTACTATCCGTGTTATTGGGACAGGTGGTGTCGTTGCTCCCTCAATATTATATTCATTATGGGGAAATTGCTTTATTTTTAGGATTTGGCTTTAAGCTGTTGTATGATGCCAGTCAAATGCCAGCTCAAGCTGAAAATACAGGGGCAAAGGAAGCGGCGATGGAAGTCGCCAAGCAGAATCCGGATGGCGCGATCGCACGTTCAGCAAAAGATAAGTCACGTTCTGCCAATCTCGCTATTGTACTGCAAGCCTTTACCATGACCTTTCTGGCGGAGTGGGGCGATCGCACCCAAATTAGCACCATCGCCTTAGCCGCCTCCTATCAACCGATTGGCGTTACTTTAGGGGCAATTTTAGGTCATGGGATTTGCACGGCGATTGCGGTAATCGGTGGACGATTAATTGCAGGACGAATTTCTGAACGTTGGGTGACGGCGTTAGGGGGAGTGTTATTTTTGATTTTCGGCGCAGTAGCAATCTTAGAAGGAACTCTCCCCAGTGTAGATATACTACAGCAATACTAAAGCTTTATCCCATAATCGTTTTAGCGATCACCATCTCAAAAGCGGCTTTCTACCTCTATAGATATAGAGAAAAACCTATTGAGCCCAGAAAGATGTGAGTAAGCCATAGGCTTTTAAGGGGGCTGGGGAGTTAGGCTTTTCCACGTTTCCAACAAGAACTATTTTAGCTGTATCACGCCAGTCCTCAGCGCTCCACTGGCTTATGGCGCTTGCATCGCAACTACGAACAGCAATCAAAACAGTATGCTGAAAAAGGAATAGTACACCTCTATCCCAAAACGGTCACTAATGCGACCTTCCATTCGACTTTATGACTTAATCACTCATAGCTTATTAGTTTAGCATCCCTATGGCATCCGCTCCTCATCTCCCTAACCAACCTTGGTGCTTCCACTCTCCCCAACTGAACGATATCCTCGATCGCCAGCCGGTTACAGTGACGCTGGATACCCCGGTGGTTGAGGTTTTGGCGCGAATGAGTCAGGTGCAGGGATGTTCCTGTTCCCAGGATAAAGATCAGACGCCAGAACCCTCTGAGAATCCCTTACTGTTTCTCTCCACTAGCTGTGTGTTAGTCACCCAAGGATCACAGCTTATGGGTATCTTTACTGAACGGGATGTGGTGCGCTTAACTGCACAAGGGCGAAATTTGGCGGGGGTGAGTATTCGCCAGGTAATGAGTCCCCCAGATTATCGCCTCAAGTCGAGCGAGTTTCGAGATGTTTTTAGTGTCCTGCGTATTCTCAAACAATACCAGGTTCGTCATCTACCTGTGGTGGATGATCACGAACAGTTGCTAGGTTTAATTACGCTTTCCACCCTGCGTTCAGTCATTGAACCATCTCATCTGCTGAAACTACGAACGGTAGATGAGGTGATGAATACTACCGTAATTAAAGCAACCGTCGATACCTCAGTTCTCAAACTGGCACAGTTGATGGCACGACATCGAGTCAGTTGTGTGGTAATTTGTCAAGAGATTCCGGGAAAAAATCAACAAAAACCTGTAGGAATTGTGACGGAACGGGATATTGTCCAGTTTCAGGTATTGGGCGTCAATCTGAGTGGATTAAAGGCAAATGATGTCATGAGTCAACCCCTATTTTGCCTGGGTTCCACAGATAATCTTTGGTACGCAAATCAGGAAATGCAGCGTCGCTATGTACGGCGATTAGTCGTCACGGGTGACGAGGGGGAATTGTTGGGAATTGTCACCCAAACTCGGTTGCTGCAAGTTCTTGATCCGATGGAAATGTATGGCGTGATTGACCAATTACAGCAAGTCATCGGTCAGTTAGAAGCGGAAAAGATTGAGTTATTAGAAAGTCGCAATACTCAGCTAGAAGAATTAGTACAATCCCGCACCGAACAGTTACAAAAACAGGCAGAACGGGAACATATTTTACGTTCCATTGCCCAACGGATTCGCTGCTTCCTGAAACTGCCGGATATCTTCCAAGCCACGGTTCAGGAAGTGCGGCAATTACTCCATTGCGATCGCGTCTTGGTTTATCAGTTCACTGAGGATTGGAGTGGGGAGATTGTCGCTGAATCGGTGGGTGATTTTCCCCCAGTTATCGGATCACAAATTCGTGATAGTTACTTCCAAGAAACCAAGGGGGCTGACTATCTGAATGGGCGGCGTCAGGTGACGAATAATATCTATCATCAAGGGTTAAACCCCTGCCATTTAGAATTACTCGAACAGTTTCAAGTCAAAGCTATTCTCACCGTACCCATTATTATTAACGAACAACTCTGGGGCTTATTAGTCGCCCATCACTGTGCCGCCCCCCATCAATGGCAACCCCAGGAATTGGACTTATTAGAACAACTCAGCATTCAAATCGCGATCGCGATTCAACAAGCGAATGCTTTTGCCCAATTGCAAACTGAACTCGCTGAACGGCAAAAGGCAGAAAAATTGGCAAAGGCGACTCAAGAACGACTGCATTATTTACTCTCCGCGAGTCCCACAGCAATTTATAGTCGCCAGTTTATTCCTCCCTATCAAACTACATTTATTAGTGATAATATTACCGCCCTGATTGGCTATACACCAGCGGAAATTCTCGAACAAGCAGATTTTTGGTTAAATCATATTCATCCCCAAGACTTACCCACCGCCCTCACCGGATTTGCTCAACTTTTTCAGCAAGGATATTCGATTCAAGAATATCGATTTAAACAGAAAAATGGAGAGTATATTTGGCTACAAGATGATTGGAAATTGATTCGCAATGAACAAGGAATTCCCCAAGAAATAATTGGTGCGTGGCTGGATATTTCCCATCGGGTTCAGGCGCAGGAAAAAGCCCAAACCAGTGAAAAACTGTTAGAGTTATTTTATGAATCTGCCCCAGTGGGCTTATGTATTACCGATGAACAATGGCAACTGGTTCGGGTAAATCCTGCCTTTTGCCAACTATTTGCCTATCCGTGTGATTATTTATTAGGACGATCCTTAACTGAATTCCTTAACCCTAACCATTCCGGTGAATGGCAGGTACGGCGTCATGATGGTAAATTAATTGATATTCAGGTTACCACTGGACCAATCATGCAGCAAGGGGAACGCTGTTTGCGGGTAACCACGGTTACGGATATTACGGAACGAAAAAAAGCCGAACAAGCGATTCAATCTATGGCGGGACAATTGTCTACAGTGATTGATACCGTAGGCGAAGGAATTACCCTGAGTAATAGTCAGGGAAAATTCCGCATCTTTAATCATCAAATGCAGCAAATTACCGGATATACACGCCAGGAGGCAAATCGTTGTGATGATTTTCTCCTCCAAGTTTACCCTGATCCGGTTCTATATCAGCAAGTGAAGCAATGGCAAAAAAATCCCAATCGCAGACGCAAACTGCGAAATATTGAAACCACATTTGTCGATAAAATCGGCAGACAGAAAACCCTGTTAGTATCGAATTCAATTATTTACCAAGATAATCAAATTTTCTTTTTAAGTGCCTATCGAGATATTAGCGATCGCAAACAAGCCGAAGAATCGCTGAAACACTTGAATGAAGCCCTAGAACGGCGGGTGCAAGAACGAACAACGGCGTTAGAACAGACGGTGGAACAACTGCACCGAGAAATTAATGAACGCCATCAAACGGAATTAGCTCTACAAGACTCTCATCGCAAGATTAATAATATATTAGAAAGTATTACTGAAGGCTTTTTTGCCCTGGATCAAAATTGGCGGTTTACCCACTTTAACTCCCTCTTAGCCCCCTTAATTAATCGTCCAGTACCCGACATGATTGGTAGATGTATCTGGGATGAATTTCCTGACGCCATGGGAACGAAATTTGAAGACGTCTATCGCCAAGCGGCGCGGGAACAAAAACCGATGGCGTTTGAGGAGTTGTATGCACCCCATAATATCTGGTTTGAAGTGCGGGTATATCCCTCGGAGGAGGGGTTATCTGTCTATTTTCGGGATATTAGCGATCGCAAACAAGCAGAATTGGCGCTGCAAGAAAGTCAGCGATTTATCCAACGGATTGCGGATACGAACCCGAATGTGTTATATATTTATGACCTAGTAGAACAACGAAATATCTACATTAACCGTTCCGTTGCTCAAATTCTGGGCTATAGCCCAGAAGAAATTCAGCAGATGGAATCTAGATTGTTTCCCTCTCTGATGCATCCCGATGATTTAGCTTTAATGTCACTCAAGCAACAACGCTTTGATCAGGCGAAAGATGGGGATATTATTGAATGTGAGTATCGGATGCGCCATGCAAATGGTCAATGGCGTTGGTTGTATAGTTGGGATACCATTTTTACTCGCACATCTGAGGGGAAACCGAAGCAGATTCTGGGTACGGCGTCAGATATTACGTCGCGCAAACAGGCTGAAGAAACTCTGCGTCAACAGGTTGAACGGGAACGATTAATCAGTGCGATGTCTCAACGCATTCGTCAATCCCTAGACTTGGAGACAATTCTCACTACAACGGTTAAAGAAGTCCAACAATTACTGATGGCTGACCGAGTATTAGTGTATCAGCTTTTTGAGGATAATCGGGGACGGGCAATTGCGGAAGGGGTAGCGTCAGGATTTCCCCAGTTATTGAATATTATTTTTTCGGCGGAAGCCTTTCCCAGAAGCTGTTATCAGAATTATGTTCAGGGGAAAGTGTATACTTTAGCCGATCGCGATCGCGAAGAGGTTCTACCCTGTATGGTAGACTTCATGGGGGAGTACGCAATCCGGGCAAAACTGGTTGTCCCCATTGTGCAACAGGATATCCTTTGGGGATTGCTAATCGTGCATCAATGTTCCCATCCGCGAGAGTGGAAAACCTGGGAAATTGAGTTACTCCTATCCCTAGCCACCCAACTCGCGATCGCGATTAAACAGTCTCAATTATACGAGCAATTGCGCCACAATAACGATATCTTGGCGACAACAAATGCGGAACTCGCCCACGCCACCCAGTTAAAAGACGAGTTTCTGGCAAATATGAGTCATGAATTGCGAACGCCTCTAAATGCGATTCTGGGTTTATCTGAAAGCTTACAAGAAGAAGTCTATGGGGAGATTACTCAGAAGCAGCGCAAATCTCTCGCCACGATTGAAAAAAGTGGTAGACATTTACTGGAGTTAATTAACGATATTCTCGATTTAGCAAAGATTGAATCGGGGAAGTTAGAGTTAAACCTGACATCCGTTAGTATTACCCAACTGTGTGATGCGAGTTTAACCTTGATTAAACCTCTCGCTTTGGATAAAAATATTACGTTGACGGCTAATATTGCCGAAGGATTAGGGACGATTCTGGGCGATGAACGACGCTTACAGCAAGTCTTAATTAACTTATTAAGTAATGCGGTGAAATTTACCCCAGAGGGGGGACGGGTTACGGTAGAAATTCATCAAGATATGGAATGTAGAGACTTAGCCGGCTACGTCTCTACATCCCCAGAAGAGATTCTCTATATTAGTGTTAGTGATACCGGAATTGGAATAGCCCAAGAACATCTAGAGAAACTCTTTCAATCCTTCGTCCAAATTGATAGCAGTTTATCCCGGCGTCATCAGGGAACAGGGTTAGGATTGGCATTAGTCCGGCGAATTGTGGAATTACATGGGGGATGGGTAACAGTAGACAGTGAACTCGGAAAAGGAAGTTGTTTTACCGTGAGACTTCCTTGGCGTTCTCATTCAGCAAATCATCCCATCAATTCCCCAGAGGAAAAGGCGACGTTGGGGTGTAGTTTATCAGACATTGAAGACACGAAGTTGCCGCGAACGACTCCCTTAATTTTATTAGCCGAAGACAACGAAGCCAACACCCAAACCTTATCCGATTACTTACAGGGAATCGGCTATGAAATGATCATAGCAAAAGATGGCAAAGAAGCCGTACAACTCAGCCAAAGGCGGAAGCCTGATCTGATTTTAATGGACATTCAGATGCCAGAACTTGATGGGTTAAGCGCCACGCAGCAGATTCGCGCCAATCCCCGCACTGCCAACATTCCAATTATTGCGATAACCGCGCTAGCGATGTCAGGCGATCGCGAAAAATGTTTAGCCGCCGGTGTATCCTATTATATGACCAAACCTGTTAATTTGAAGAAACTAGCAACGATTATCAATGCGTTACTCAATGGATAAGCTTAGATAAACTATGAATCATGAAATGTTCCACCCTACACCATCTAACTTGGTAGATTATTGCGAAAATGAAACCGCGCCTGAGAGGTTGTTGGAAAAGTCGCTATGGCTTCGTTGATGCATTTTTTATCCCCCTAAATCCCCCTTTTTAAGGGGGACTTTGATTGGGATTAAGCATTGTAGGTTGGGTTGACGTAAGGAAACCCAACAAAATCTAAGGTTAAGGTTTTCCACTATGAACTTCATGATGAACTTAATCCCCAAATAACGTAGGGGCGGGTTTAGGCGCTAACTCAACCACATTAACCCCTAACGCCCCAACAAAACCCGCCCTCACCACCGCAACCAACCCAAAAAACACCCTCAACCCACCATCCCCAAATAACGTAGGGGCGGGTTTAGGCGCTACCTCAACAACATTAACCCCTAACGCCTCAACAAAACCCGCCCTCACCACCGCAACCAACCCAAAAAACACCCTCAACCCACCATCCCCAAATAATGTAGGGGCGGGTTTAGACGCTACCTCAACAACATTAACCCCTAACGCCTCAACAAAACCCGCCCTCACCACCGCTAACTCAACAACATTAACCCCTAACGCCTCAACAAAACCCGCCCTCACCACCGCAACTCAACCCACCATCCCCAAATAACGTAGGGGCTATTGTTATCCTCATCAACGGGATGCGATCGCGAAGACAGCACAACTATGAACCTTCCGCCATCACCATCCCCATCAGTGCGATCGCGGAGGCATTATAATCAATCGCATATTCGTTCGTGGCATAAGATCGCTCATCATCTAAATAACTTAGCGGACCCAATCCTTTCGGGGCAATTCCATCCTGGGCTTCTGCATTCGCCCCCCCTACCATTAACCCAGGAATCACCGTTTTTTTCGCTACAGCAACTCGGTGATGGACATTGCGGACTGAATTTGACCCCACAGTCGTAACAAAGGATAGATTAAAATGATTGCGTCCTAACAAATAATCTAACTGATCTACCGCCGCCTGAAAATACCCTTGATTTCCAGTTAATTTATAGGCATAAAACAAGGTAATCCCCTCCTCCGCCACCATCTTATTCGACGCCCAGATAAACTTATCAATTGCCAAGCGATAACCACTACCATTCACCGTCTCCAGCAAACGATCTGCCCGTTCTAATAACTTCTGCTTCATTTGCGCCTTCAGATTCTCTGAACCTTGCTGACGCGGTTGCAGCAGATAATCTGCCATCCCCAAAGCTGAGGGATCTTTCCATTCAAATAAAGTATAAGACAACTCAGGAAGCTCTTGCTCTAAATACTCAGCAAAACTCGCCTCCCCTGTCGTAATCAACAATTCCGCCGCCGCCCAAAAACGATCATCTTTATCCGTCGTTAACGAGGCTTCCGTATCCCACTCTCCAGCCAGATATTTCCCCGAACCACTATCATCACCCTCAACCCAATCCACCCGCATAGATGGTTCACTTTGCAAAAATTCCCAAGCTTTTTGCGCCGCTTTCAAATAATTCTTCGCCAATAACACATCATAAGCTGAATACACTCTCGCCGCCATTGCCAACGCGGCAGCGAATTTTGCCGTTTCTGGTGTAGAAATCCCATAAATATAGCGAGTTTGGATATCTTCATTCGGTAGAATCATGGGGGGCCACTCTTTCCCCGAAAGCTTCCGATAAACCGCACCATCACGCCGTTGCATAGTCACCATCCAATCCAATCCTACCTTTATTTCATCCAGCACATCGGGTCTGCCATTGCCACTTTCAGGAATCATTAATTGGCGGTCAGAAAATAACGATGGATATTGCTCATATAAACTTAATAAACGACCCACAGTTACCGCCGTGGGTCCTACATATTTGCCAAAATCTCCTGCATCATGCCAACCCCCTTGGGCGCGTTTCATTTCACCCCCCCGATGCATATCATCGGTATGAGCAAAGCTGCCATCATTTAAATGGCAAGGAGAATGACCAATCCCATTGATAGAATCTCGTATGGCTACCCCGCAGCGTTGTAAATAGTAGGAACGCAGCATTGTATTGAAGGCATCCTGATAAATATCCTGACCAATATCAAAGGGATAAGACTGAATATCTCCAGATTTCAGGTAATAGCGTCCGGGACGGTTGAATGCGCTGAAATCAACCCCTTGGATATTATCCTGACTGGCTGCATCTTGCATCGGTGCTGATAACTCCACCTCGAATACGGGGCGGTTATTACGGACGTTAATTAATTGGACTGGATTCGTGGCAGAATGAGGGGAATTGAGTAAAAAGGCTAATTTAGGACGGGTTGGCGAATATCCGACTTGATTAATCAACAGTTTAGTTAGATTATCTAAATTTACCGATTGCGCTTGTCCTTTAGCCCAGAATCCATAAGCCATTGATATTGCCCAACCGAGGAAAAAACGTCTATCGATTTTCATGGCATCATTCCATCCCATTTATTTACAGATTTTAATCTGTAGACGCACCTTTAATTCCTGAAAAACACGTTCTGACACAAGGGTTTGAGAAGAGGCTAACCCGAAGGTCTGTAGGGGCGGGTTTTACCGATAATATGCTCTTCAAAACGGGTAACGTATATAAACCCGCCCTGTTTCTGGAGTTGTTTATCTAGACAAGGTAATCGCCCCTATATTTGATTTTATACCTCCTTTGGCGGTTCAATTCCAAAAATTAATTTTCCACTATTATAAACCGGAATATGAATGCCCTTGCCATTCCCGGCTTGTTCTACTGGGTATGACCAGTCGTTATTCATAGTCCAGATACCTGTTGGTGTATTTACCTGAAACTGAACATCTTTCTGATAATACGCTTCTCCCCCAGGATAAAGTTGAGTTCCGTCTACATCCACCTGGATATAGTAAATCGTTGGCGAATTTTGCCAAGGCGTGAGTCCAGATACCGTTATTCCTGATTCCGGACTGGTATTGACTTGGATATCCTTTGGGTTTCCTCCGGCTTCAATCACCTCACTAATATCAATAAAATACCGAAATGATAAATTAGGAATAATCCGGGCGGGCCAGGCGGATTGGTTATAAACGGTGGCTTGAACCTCCATCAAATTATCACTGAGTTGATTCCCTTGCGCCTCAACAAAAAATTCATCGTCTCGTGGTTCGGTTGGAGGAAAATTTGCTAATGGATTCCCCCCATACTTCTGATAGAGTTTCGCCACAGCGCCGATAAATCCGGCATTATAATCTGTCGCCACTTCAGTCATCTTAAAATTAGACCGTTCATCGATAAAGTTATCTTGCTGATCCGGTCCACCAACTAAGGCTCCATACAAAATATGCCGCGTTTCTTCCGGAATTTCTTTACTATTTGCCCAAGAACCATGTGCTGTCCGATGATGGGGTTGTTGCGGTGGGTTATTGCCAAATCCGACCACATAACTCCGCTGATCTGGATTAGACCCTAAAATATAATTAATCTGCCGTTCAGCAAAGGCATGATACTTTCGTCGCGTCCAAGCCGAGTCTACGGAGTCCCCATAAATAAACGCTAAAAATGCCGTTTTTGCCGCATATCTCAACGAACCCCATTCATCCAGCCAAGCCAGTCCCCCTGGGGTATAGGAGACGTGTTTCCACTGACAGCGATCGCACCAATAGTCTAACCAGCGTTCTGCGTCTTGTCGATACTTGTTTTTTCCGGTTAATTCAGCTAATAATACATAACTCCCATAAGATTTATCATCCCAGGT
The DNA here is from genome assembly GCF_040226375.1 of Coleofasciculus sp. G2-EDA-02. Classification (NCBI taxonomy): domain Bacteria; kingdom Bacillati; phylum Cyanobacteriota; class Cyanophyceae; order Coleofasciculales; family Coleofasciculaceae; genus Coleofasciculus; species Coleofasciculus sp. G2-EDA-02. Next base: position 29,977 of record NZ_JAVKEW010000179.1, read on the forward strand.
ATGCGTCCAATTATAGGCGAGAGTTGCATTAGGTTGATCCCTTAACTTCTCATAATAGTTTTCAGCTTTCTGTAAATACTCTGGCGCTTGGGTTGCTCGATAAAGCCATGCCGCACCCCAAACCAGTTCATCAGTATAACCACTGGATTTATAATAGTCCGCCGCCTCGGTAATACAATCCGAATAGTTGCCCGGATATTGCTCGGCAAAGTCATAGAGTTCTTGGGCATGTTTTAATAAAGTTTGGGCATAATTTGCATCGGTTTCTTGAAAAACCATTGCCGAAGCTGCCATCGCGGCGGCGGTTTCTCCTGCTAAATCCGAACCCGAACAAGTGGCATCAATTTTATAGGTAGGACGCTCCATCGGCATCACCTCCGCCGCCCCCCACCAATCATGATCTAAACTCCCTTTACCCACCTGACCCCACAACACCGTTGGTGCAGAATGGGCTTTAATAAAATAGTCATTAACCCAGCGCAAATTATCCAGCATGGCGTTATATTGACCACTTTGTTTATAGGCGTCTTCGTATTCAATGACTCCCCAAGCCAGAAGTGTGGTTGAAGCTGCCATGGGAAAGCCAAATTTTAGATGATCGCCTGCATCATACCAGCCTCCAGTTAGGTCAATCCCATTATCCGCACCATCAGTTAATGCTGAATCCCCCCGCCATTCCACCCGATTATTGGCAGGGAGTTTTCCGGAACGCTGCACATCATAAAAATAGACCGCTTTCTGCAAAACTTCTCCGTAATTGTACTGATTGCCTGCTAGAGAGTCTTGACCGAGAATATTGAATACCCCGAAAATAAAATAGTGAAGGCAGTTAAATGTTAAAATAAAGACCGTCAGCAAAAAAATGATCAGGAATTTAATCAGAGTGCGGGCTTTAAACATAACGTTGGGGTTAACCAGATTACTCTAATGCTAGCTTAGCCAGTTCCTGAAGCTGTCCGATAATTCCCTCAATTGCTAATTTTTTATTAAATCTTTAATCAAGATATATTTCACTCAATAAAGAAAAATCCTTTATCCCGAATAGCCGTCCGGATAGTGTAAAACGACGCCTGGGGTAGGACTTACGCACAGACTCTGTAGGGGACGGCTAGGACGCGGGAGCAACCTGACGCCTAACCTGACGACAAGCGATGATTGACACCGCTTGACATCTTCAAGAAACCGGAATACTCTCTACCGCCTCTATGGATGGCAGAATGTTCCAGGCTTGGGCGACAATATCACTAAGCCAGCGGCGTTGTGCCTGATCTAAGACACTATCTTCTGCAAGCACTTCGGCGGTAAGCTCGTCTAGGGACTGTCCCTGAGAACGAGCAATCTGAATGACACCGGCAATTGCCGATGCCACTAATTCTTCGTTCACTGGTTTTTGACGGAGAGCCGCCATTTCTTGAGGACTAACTGGGATGGGATAATTCATGGTGAGTTAACAAAAGCACCCTAATTGACTAAAAATGAGAAGAGTGTAAACTTTTTTTACTAATATTAAACCAATCAGTATCCGGAAGTGTAGCGTATTTTGCTTCAACTCACCTCCGTTATCTTGCGTAATTCCTCAGCGAATCAGATCACTCCGATGAAAGAACTGCTCTACGTAGAAATACCGAACCCCGACACCGACACTGTTCGCACCTGGTTGCAGCAGGACTGGCACTTTGAGCTGGGGAAGAAAACTATAACCCCTGATGGTATCCTGGTACAAATTGAACCTGCGCCTTTAGCCAATTCATCTACACCGATAAAGCTTCCGATTCCGGAAATCTCCATTTTTGTTTGGTCGGTGCAGCGAACCACGTACTTGAAAGCCTTTCGCGGTTGCGATCGCGCGATCGCTCTCGAACGGAAATTGCTCCAGAAGCTGACTGCGGATTTACGCGGTAAGTTTCCCTACCACTATCCTGAACCCCCAGAGGTTGATTTATCCCAACAGTCTATCTTTGAGGCGCTCGCACCCTATTATCCCCAGACGGTTCATTTCTTCCAAAAAATGCCCAAAGGGGAATATGACCTCAACCGCGTCTATTGGTGGGAGAAACGATGGCGCGAAGGAGTGCTATATCCACAACAGCCTAAACAAGTTGTGTTTAAGGCAACCGAGGAACCAACACAGCTTCGAGGAAGCAGCCGATCAAAGTCCACCTATGACCTAATTTATATCGGTGGCGCCCTGGGAGTCATTCACGCCGCTGTAATGGCACAACGGGGGTATCGAGTCCTACTGGTAGAACGCTTACCCTTTGGGCGCATGAACCGAGAGTGGAATATTTCCCGGGCTGAGTTTGAGAGTCTCATCGATTTGGGGTTATTTACCCCCGATGAGTTTGAAGCCATGATCGCTAGAGAATATATCGATGGCTTCAACAAATTCTTTGATGGCAACAACCCTCCTCATCTAAAAGCACCTGTATTACATACACCAACTGTACTGAATCTGGCAATTGATTCAGAGAAATTGTTACAACTATGTGGAGAAAAGTTACAAAAAGCGGGCGGCGACATCTGGGATGAGACGGAGTTTATCCGGGCGGAGATGACTCCAGAGGAAGTTGTCGTCAGTCTAAAGCATCTGCCCAGCAAAACCCCCCGACAAGCCATAGGACGGCTTTTAGTCGATGCCATGGGTACCGCTTCCCCCATTGCTTGGCAACTGAATGGTGGCAGGGCATTTGATAGCGTCTGCCCCACCGTCGGTGCAGTAATTGCCAGTGGGTTTGATCCTGGGGTGTGGGATTCTAACTATGGAGACGTTCTTAATAGCCACGGCGACATCTCCCGGGGACGGCAGTTGATTTGGGAACTGTTTCCGGGAGCAGGGGAGGAACTGACAATCTATTTGTTCCACTACCATCAGGTGCATCCTGAGAACCCCGGCTCTTTATTAGAAATGTATGAAGACTTTTTTACAATTTTACCTGAATACCGCCGCTGCGACGTGGAAAAATTGGTGTGGAAGAAACCCACATTCGGCTATATTCCCGGACATTTTAGCCTAGATAGTCGCGATCGCACAGTGGCGTTTGATCGGCTGGTTGCCATTGGAGATGCGGCTTCCCTGCAATCGCCTCTGGTGTTTACCGGATTTGGTTCCCTGGTTCGGAATCTGGAGCGCTTAACCGACTTACTCGATACCGCCCTGCGGCATAATCTCTTGAGTGCCAAAGATTTAAACCAAATTCGCGCTCATCAAAGCAATATTGCAGTCACCTGGCTCTTTTCCAAAGGCATGATGGTGCCAACCTGGCGTCATTTGCCCCCCCAACGGGTTAACGCCATGCTGAATACTTTCTTTGGGCTTTTAGCTGATGAACCGCCAGAGGTTGCTGATACCTTTATTAAAGACCGTTTTGATTGGTTAACCTTCAACCGACTGGCATTAAAAGCAGCTAGACGTAATCCTGCCCTGATTTTTTGGATTTGGGACATGGCAGGGGCAAAGGATTTATTACGTTGGCTCAAGAGCTACTTCACGTTTACTGGAAATGCGATAGTGAGTGGATTCCTTAAAGGGTGGTTCCCTAATCTGATTCGTCGCTTACAACCGTGGATTGAAAATCGTTATCCCGCGCTATGGTTGCGACTGTTAGCCCAACATTATGCCATGACAACGGGTATGGGGCGTCCAGAACGGGTGCAGCGTGAAGCATCAAATCAGGATGAATTAGTGACCCATTCTGGTCACAATAAAGCCTTTGATTCTTGATAGTTCTTGCGATCGCGCTAAAAAAGACTCTCGGCTTAGTTGGGGAGTTTGTCCTACTGTATGGTTAATAACGCCTAGGTGAACTGCTGACTCAGCACTACAGGGTTGTGAACCGTGATTTTTTTCTTTTGAATAGAAATCATTTTATCGGTTCGCAGATCCCCCAGTAGACGAGTGACGGTTACTCGTGTGGAGCCAATGGCTTCCGCGATCGCTTGATGGGATAGCTTCAGGTCAATGGTAATCCCATCCTTGCCAGGAATCCCAAAATCACGACAGAGAATCAATAAAAAACTGACCAAGCGAGATCCCATATCCCGGTGAGCTAATGTCTCGATCATCATTTCCGTCTGTAAAATCCGCGAGGACAATCCCTGTAGCATCAACATCGATAGCTCTGGGTTGTCCTTGAGCGCTTGCTCTACCTGATCAATCGGAGCCGAAAGCAATTCAACTGGGGTAAACGCCACCGCATGGTAAAAACGATCAGAGCGATGACCTGTAATCAAGGACAATACCCCAAAGACACTATTTTCCCGCAACAAGGCAACTGTAATTTCTTCCCCCGCTTCATAAACCCGGGAAAGCTTCACAGCTCCTTTGATCAAAAAGTAGACCCGTTCAGCGGGATCTCCCGGAAAAAAAATAGTTTTGCCCCGCTCAAAGGTTTCAACAACGGGAGGAAATGAGCTTCCGCCGATTTGACGGAACACAGCAGCCAACGGTCTATCTTGCATTACGACCATATCTATTACCCTTGCGCCAAAGCCTTATTGACTTCTAAGTGGTCGCCGATGAAGCTTGAGACTCCAAAATCGGCTCAATGAACGATCCCTATATTGTATTCAAGAATACTTAATATGAGTCCCAATAGGTTTTTTGTACCAATTGTTACATAATGAAGTGAGATGTCAACGGACATCTGACGAGTTGAGTTGATGGTTAACGGTTTGGCGTTATCATACAACGAACATCGCCAAACACGGTTATTCTATAACGAATTGTTCTATTGCCTGGAAAAATTAAGATACCTATGCTGAATTTGACTGGAAAGAATGCCCTGGTGACTGGGATTGCCAACAATCGATCAATCGCCTGGGGCATTGCCCAACAGTTGCACCAAGCTGGCGCCGAGTTGGGGGTCACTTATTTACCCGATGACAAGGGGCGCTTTGAGAAGAAAGTTAGAGAGTTGGTAGAACCCCTAAAGCCCAGTGTATTTTTACCCTGTAACGTCCAAGATGATGCTCAAATCGATGCCACCTTTGAGGCGATTGAGAAGCAGTGGGGCAAACTCGACATCCTCATCCATTGCCTTGCATTTGCCAACAAAGAGGATTTATCCGGAGAGTTTAGCCAAACCTCGCGACAAGGGTTTACCACAGCCTTAGAAATTAGTACCTATTCCCTAACCCGATTAGCCGCCGCTGCTAAACCCTTAATGAAAGAGGGGGGAAGTATTGTCACCCTGACCTATCTTGGGGGTGTGAAGGTGATCCCCAATTACAATGTCATGGGGATTGCTAAGTCGGGATTGGAGATGAGTGTCCGTTATCTAGCCGCCGAATTAGGACCAAGTAATATTCGCGTCAATGGGATTTCCGCAGGTCCAATCCGCACCCTGGCATCTTCAGCCGTGGGCGGCATTTTGGATATGATTCATCATGTGGAGCAGGTAGCACCCCTGCGACGAACGGTTACTCAGCTAGAAGTTGGCAATACAGCCGCCTTTTTATGTAGTGATCTCGCTAGTGGGATCACGGGTCAAGTATTATATGTCGATGCTGGATATGAGATCATGGGCATGTGATATCTTCCCACGGTAGTCAAATGCAGCAATCCGATCCCAGAGACTATCAGATTCTGTTTCTCTCACTCTTCCTGGTATTGGGTATTGGTACGAGAGATTGGACATTACAGCCTCAGTTCATTGGTGTTGCGATCGCGACTTGTTTGCTGACCCAGTATATCAGCCTCAGGCTTTGGTCTATCTCTCAGGGAAATAAGGCAGATGAGGAATTCACTCAAAACCCTACCCTCGAACGCCGTGAAGAGTCCACACTCAACACTTCCCCCATATCCCTCAAAAGTGCCATGATTACCGCATTAGGATTAAGTCTACTCCTGCGAGTCGATCACTACAGCACGATGATCTTGGCGGGGGCGCTGGCGATTTTAAGTAAATTTCTGTTTCGATTCCAGGGCAGACATTTTTTTAATCCGGCTAATTTTGGCATAATTTCAGTTTTAATCCTTACCAAGGATGCCTGGGTTTCTCCAGGACAGTGGGGAGAGGAGGGTTGGTATGTCCTATTATTTGTCGGGACTGGGGGCATGATTTTAAAACGGGTGGGGCGTTGGGATACAACGGCGGCTTTTTTCAGCGCTTATGCTTTACTCGAAGCCCTTCGCAATCTTTGGTTGGGCTGGACCTGGGATGTATGGGCGCATCGGTTGATGAGTGGCTCGTTCTTATTGTTTGCCCTGTTTATGTTAACTGATCCCCGCTCCATTCCCAATGCTAGGGTGAGTCGTTTACTCTGGGCTGTCAGTATTGCGATTTTAACCTTTATTCTGCGGAATCATTTCTTTATGTCTACGGCGGTTTTCTGGGCGTTATTTGCCCTTTCTCCCCTAACCGTTATTTTAGATTGGATTTGGTCATCACCGCGATTTGTTTGGAGGTTTCACGGTGATGGGTGAGGAGGGAAATTCAACAAACACCTAGGTTAATAAATTCTTTGTCCCAATGAGGAAATGATGAAAAAGCTAGTACAGGTATTATTTGCGTTATTCTTGGCAGTTTTTGCCATTATGATATTTGCGCCAAAAGCCTTGGCTTTTTGTGGATTTTATGTGGCGAAAGCGGATACAAAGCTTTACAACCAAGCCTCTCAAGTAATTATCGCACGGGATAGCGATCGCACGATTTTGACGATGGCGAATGACTATCAAGGCGATGTTAAAGATTTTGCCTTGGTTGTGCCTGTTCCTGTGGTTCTAGAACAAGAACAGGTACAGGTAGCAAACCCGAAGATTATCGAACGACTGGATGGGTTTAGTGCGCCGCGATTGGTAGAATATTTTGATCCGAATCCCTGTATCCCTCCTGCACCAGCGCAGTTTCGAGGTTCAGCGAGAGGAGTAACATCATCAGACGAGTATGGGGAAAATCTGGGAGACAGTGCTTTAGGCGTTACGATAGAATCTCGTTTTTCGGTTGGCGAATACGATATTTTAATTCTTAGTGCCAAAGAATCGGATGGGTTGGAAACCTGGCTGAGGCGTAATGATTATCGCATCCCTCGTGGTGCTAGTCGGCTACTGCAACCTTATATTCGCCAAGATATGAAGTTTTTTGTGGCGAAAGTTAATCTGAAAGAATTTGCAGCTGGGGGTTCTCAATTACTCCGCCCTTTACAGATGGCGTATGAATCGCCGCGTTTTATGTTGCCGATTCGTTTGGGGATGATTAATGCCACAACTGAGCAAGATTTAATTGTGTATATTTTATCCCCCAACGGTCAAGCAGAAGTTACTAATTATCGCACTGTGCAAATTCCGTCTAATGCCGAACTTCCTGTTTTTGTTAAGGATGAGTTTGCTCAGTTCTATAAGGATATGTTTCAGACGGCGTATGAGCAAGAAAGGAAAAAAGTTGCATTTTTAGAATATGCCTGGGATATGGGATGGTGCGATCCCTGTGCGGCTGACCCTTTAACTAGGGAGGAATTAGAGCAAGCAGGTGTGTTTTGGTTGAATGGGAATGCGCCCAATAATGTGTTTATTAGCCGTTTACACGTCCGCTACACTCGTGATACATTTCCTGAAGATTTAATGTTCCAAGAAACGGGGAGTCGGCAAAATTTTCAAGGTCGATATGTACTGCGACATCCTTACACCGGGGAAATGAATTGTCCCGCCGCTGATGAGTATAAACGCTCTTTGAATCAACGATTTGAACAGGAGGCGCAGACGTTAGCCAAGCTGACGGGATGGCAAATTGGGGATATTCGCCAGAAGATTGATTTTCCTGGGACTAAACCGAATCGCTGGTGGCGCAGGATTTGGAATTAATCACGGCTTGATGGTTATCTATCGGGTGCATGTCAACGCCAGTAGGTTGGGTTGAGGGACGAAACCCAACTTATCGGGGTAACTGGGGTATTGCGTGTAAACCTGACATGCTCCCTATCATAGGGTTCTGATCTAGGATAATATAGATAATCAGTATATTTTAAATCGAATGGTACTTACTTAAGGTTGGTGGGCATTGCCCACCCTGCGGTATATTAAAAATGACGAGAAAAGACTATAAGTTACCTCTAATTATTATTGGTGTTGGTATTTTATTTTCTTTGTACCTACAATGGCTAATACCTGAAGGGGTTTTCTTTAGTGGCGATGCTGGATTGAAGGCGTTATTGGCAAAACAGTTGAGTCAAGGGCAGTTTCGCTTTGATTTGGTGCCTCCTTCCTTACCTTGGGTACGTCAACTTTGGCAAAATGGATTGTATCCCTTTGAAGAACCGTTTGTTTATTATATAAATGATCGCTATTATCTTACGTTTCCCTATACCTTCCCCCTGGTAACGGCTCCCTTTCAGGCTCTGTTTGGCTATCGCGGATTATATATTATTCCTCTGGTGTCAACCTGGGTAATCTGGTTAACTGGTTACTGGGTATGTAAACGGTTAGGATTGTCCCAAACGATTGCATCAGTGGCTTTAATTGTTTTGATATTTGCTTCACCGTTAACCCTCTATAGTGCGATGTATTGGGAGCATACTCTCTCTTTAGCATTGGCATGGTTAGGGTTGGCTTTATTCTTCTTTCCTCGACAAAATCAACCGCTATCCATAAGGCGGGTTATTATTAGCGGAATTCTCATTGGCGGTTCAGTTTGGTTTAGACCTGAATTTTTAGCGTTGGTGAGTTTGATTATCGTTTTTGTCTATGGTGTGTCGTTGTGGAATTGGAGTAGGCAACAGTTTAATATTGAGCGATTTAATCTGAGTCAGCTATCCTATGTGACGGAACACCAAGAAATTTTTGCGATTAGTCTAATTGCCACGGTTGGCTTGTTCTTTCTGTCGAATAAACTTATTTATAACCATCCTTTGGGAATTCATGCAATTCAAGTGGTGGAGGAAACAGGTTTATCGGAGCGACTTTTAGGGGGATGGCAGAATTTTCAGGGATTAAGCTTGGCTCTGTTTGAGTATTTACCGATTACTTTTTTTGCCCTTGCTTATCTGTTGGTTGGGTTGGGCAGAAATTCCCAGAGGCGGTTAACGATGCCAATGATGGTTCTTTTGGGATTAAGTTTTGGGATAACGGCTGTTGTTGGACTTTCGGTAACTCAGGGGAGGATGTACAAGGTTCTATGGATTTTGGTTTTAGCGGGATTGTTGTTTCTGGCTTGGGTGAAAAAGTATGATGTAAGGTTAAATTGGGAAATGCTCCTAATTTATGGGGGGGGATTACTCTTTATCATCCTCGTCTCTTTAATGGTGCCAGAGGGAACGGCGGGTTTAATTGCTGGGGGTAAACAATGGGGAGCCAGGTTTTTATTGCTTCTCGTGCCGATTATTTGTTTGTTGGCGACGAAGCAGTTAGAGTTTATCCTGAATGTCTCGTCAGGGGGGTTAAAGTATATCGGTATTGTTGGCTTTACTGCCCTTTTGCTGGTGAGTATTCATAAAAATAGTTATGCCGGGGTCAAGTTTTTACAGAAAAATCACGATGGTATATTCCCGGCGATTCAAGTCTTACAGAAACAGCCGAATCCTGTGATTGCTGTTTCTCATCAATTTGTCGCCCAGGCGATAGAACCAGGGTTGGCGGGGGACAAGATATTTTTTAAGGCGCAAACGAGTCAGGATTTGGTTCAATTAGGTAAAACGTTGGTGGAGGAAGGGCAGCAAGAATTTACGTATGTTTGCTATCCGTTTCGCCCTTGCCAACCACCGGAAGAGGGTTCAGCCGCGAGGAGGTTTAGTCAGGATAGTCAGCGATTTAGGATTGAGTTATCTGAAGTAGGAGAGTTTGGTAAGTATCCTATTTATAATGCATTGATTATGGAGGAATCGGAGTAATTCCTTTTTTATGGGGGCGAATTGTGTAGGGGCGGGTTTTACAACTATCTTTTTGGTTGCATCCAGATGTGACTAAACCCGCCCTGATTTTCCCAGGTGCAAGAGACTTCCGGTGAAAGCTAGAAGCCCCTCACCTTGGGGGGTATTAAATTCAACAAGACGATTGAAACTCCCATCGGAATTGAGAAGAATTTGCCAGTAAATTATAGACTAGGCGTAAGCTTTGGTGGGAAGGTTCAGGGTGGGGAAGAGTTTGACTAATTCAGCGAGTATAGTCATGGTTTTATTGTAAGTTTATCAGATTGAGTTTGTCGATGTCACTGTTCGATCCCCCTAAATCCCCCTTCAAAAGGGGGACTTTCTAATCGAGTCCGCGCAGGCGGACTTGGTTTGTGTAGCTGCGACTTCCAGTCGCCAGATTCATCTATATCACAAAGAACGAATGACAAATGACAAATGACTAAGCCACCTGACTCAACGCCTCCGTCAGATAATCAGCCGTAGCTTCCACAAGAGCGATCGCGTTTTCATAAAGCATCCGAGTAGGTCCGAGAATTCCCACACTACCCACAGGCAGATTATCCTGTTCGTAAGTCGCACTAACCAACGTACAGGTTTGCATCGGTTCCAAAGGATTCTCTGAACCAATTCGCACTTTTGCCCGCCGCTTAGAACTTACACTATCAGGAAGTTCAAAGATTAGGGGCCAAAGTTGCTGCTGTTCTTCTTCCAACAGGTGAAGCAACATTTGAACTTGTTGCAATTCAGCAAATTCCGGCTGACGCAATAACTCAGCAATCCCCCGAACTAAAATCGGCGTGGCTACCGATGCTTTCATCCGGCGAGTCAATTCTGCCAATACCTTCTTCAAGAAATCGGCATACTGGACAAATTCGCGGTCAAGTTCACTCCAATTTAAGTTCACCAGTTCACCTAGAGATCGTCCCCGCAGCTTACTACTTAAAAAGTTGGATAATATTTGTAACTCTTGCTCAACATTCGCTGCATCGGCTTGATCATCCGGTGATACCGACGACAATTCCATAACAATTGATTGGGTTTGATAGGCGTCAGTCACCACAATCAACATTACCCGCCCTGGTGTGACAGATACTAATTGCAAATGGCGCAATCGTGTCGTTTGGGTTTGAGGTAAGGTGATCAGGGTAATATACCCACTTAGAGTCGAGAGAATTTGCCCTGCATCCCGTAGCAAAGCTTCAAAGTTGAAATCGTCACCCTTCAAATGATCTGCCAATAATGTCTCAGCGTGACGTCCCAACGTATTGGATGGTTGAATCAGGTGATCCACATAAATGCGATATCCTGAATCCGAGGGAACTCGTCCCGCCGAGGTATGAGGTTGATAGAGTAAGCCAGATTTTTCGAGCACGCTCATGCAAGAGCGAATTGTAGCAGGACTAACACTCAAATCATACTCCTGGGCTAAAGCTTTGGAACCCACAGGTTCCGCCGTCGCAATGTAATGACGGATAGTTGCCCAAAGAATATGTTGTTGCCGATGATTAAGACTGACGTGTACAGACATTTGAAAAAAAGCCGAACGTAATCAGATTTTCCCCAGAATCATTTAAAATCATCATGGTCATGGCAATTTATGGAGAAACTTTTCTCCAAGATATCCCTAGAGATCGGTTAAATCGCCAACGCCGCTAAAGTGACGTTTGAAGGAACGGACTTTCCCCATAGGATGAATGCCGTCTTAAAGGGTATTGATTTTAAGATAACAGAAGAACCTGGGATTCTGTAGCTTGCTATGATCGACCGCTAGTAGCGAGGGATGGTAGGATCGACTATTGCGGCATAGGCATCAATTCCGCCCGCGACATTTTTGACATTGGTAAACCCCTGATCCGCTAACCACTGGCACATTTGAGCCGAACGGATACCGTGGTGACAGATCACCACGGTTTCAGCATCAGCTTCAAAGCGGCTGTGGATTTGGTCGGACCATTGGGCAAATTCGCTCAAGGGTAGAACATCAAACCCCTGAATATGCGCGATCGCGACTTCTTGGGGTTCACGCACGTCGATCAGCTGGAGTCCTTGTGGGGATTGGCTGATCCGATGCGCGAGTTCCTCAACATTGACTTGGGGAATGGGTTGATTAAAGGATTGAGCTGACATAACAGATGCAAGGAAAATAATATATACCAGAATAACCTGTTGCTGCATTTGGATTGGGATACCTAAATTCCCAGGAAGGCAATAGGCAACAGGCTGTTGGGCATTTAAACCTTAATGTCAATAATGGCTCTCATCCTTGTAGTGCGATCATCTTGATCGCTACTAATACCCAATTTAAATTGATCACAGCTTATACAATTTAAATGCACATTGGCTTACCGATATATTTAGGATTAGGGACTATTCATTCACTATATAACAGTCTCCTATGGCAGGAGGTACTTCAATTACCAGAATTTCTAAAGGTAATTCACCTTCAATGGCTTGGTGCTTAACTCCTGGTTCTATTTCAATCAGGTCGCCTTTTTTTATCGGTTGTATATCGTCATCCAGGGAGATATGTCCTGAGCCATTAAGTACATAATAATACTCTGTTGTTTTTTTGTGATAATGCTTTTGGGCATTATCTACAAAAAGATGTATAAATTTAGCTGGCCCTTGGGATACCAGTTTTCTTATCGTGCCACAGTGTCCTTTTTCTTGGGGTATGCTATCGCTAGAACGTATCATCCTATGTAGACCTTCTATCTATCTAATTTTAAGAAGCTAATGGCTGTTATTTTTGTTTATACCATAAATATAAAAAATTTACAATTTCCGTAGCTACTCTGGCAGAGCATGGATTCTCTCGTTTTTCCTGAAAATATTCTATAGCATTTTTCAATGATTTACTCATTGTATCATCAACTATAGGGGAGATGATTGTTTTGACAATACCATTTTGGCAAACGACTACACGCCCTTCTCTTCGATTTTGACCAAGAATAGGCTCATAGAATCCAGCTACAGTTATACCCTTACTATGGTCTTCTACAGCCAATACACGGTATCTAGTATGGGGGTCTTCAGGCGCTTTGTAGAAGTGGTGCTGAGAGTATCCGGGAAAAAAGTATTTTATATTTCCTGTCATCGAAGTATATAGTACAACTTCGGCGTTATTCACTGCCCTATAGTGCTTTTCTCCCATCGCCTGCTTGGGCAGATACTGCTTTATACCGTTCTGTTCAATACATAGATCGGCATCAAACACATTCCCTATTTTTTGGGGAAGATATTCCTCTCCCAGAGCCAGGACATTGGTAACTATATGTGAACCTTCATATCCAAAGGCATAAAAATGATTATCCAAGAAGCGACCATTAGTAAAATCATTAATTCTATTTTTTGTCATTTCTGATACAACTCTATTTGGAGTTATATCCAGGTCAATAATTATTTGTTTTATCTTATCTGTTACCGATGAGTAGAGATAGTTTTCGTTGACAACCAGCTTACCATTAAATCTATTAATTAAATCAATCAAACTTTTTATTTGTCCATATTCACAAGCAGGTTTCTCGACAATTATGTTGGCTTTATTGTCATATTCTACAATAGTTTTAATTGTTTCAAAGTGATACTTGGTTGGACTACAAATATCCCAAAGAAAAGGCTCTAGTTCTGCCGCTTGGTCGAAACTACATACCTTTATGCCTCTTTTTGCTGCCTCTTTTTGTTTAACCGGATCGGGATCAATAATCCCTACAGTCTTTATACCAAGATCGTGTAATTTTTTTCATGTAAGCTGGCTACTTGCCCATCACCTACACGCACACAAGTCAATTTTTTTTTCATTTGTAAGGTTATATGAAGTAATGTGTAGAACATATCAAAATCTCAATCAGCTTGTCAATAGGCTACCATTTTTTTGGGGCTGGTTAGCTGTGCCACACCAGTAGAGACGTGATCCAAGCAGTGTCTGGGAGATGAAGGAGATGAGGTGAGGGGGAACATTTGTTGTAGGGGCGGGTTTTACCACTAACATTTGGCTTTCACCCTAATATCCCTAAACCCGCCCCAAAATTCTTCAACGAGGGACAAATGACAAATGACAAATGATAAAGGACAAAGGACAAATGACAAATGACAAATGACAAATGACAATGAAACTACGCTCGTTTTTTTATGCCTTGACAGCCGGTGTGGTAATGTTGCTATTACTCGCTGGAGGTGGCTGGTTCTGGGTCAACGCCCACAGCCCCCTAACTCTATTGCAGGAACGGGAGGTAAAAAATCCCACTGCGGCGATTTTCGTGCCCAAACAAGCCCCCGCGATGATATCGTTACTCGTGAATCCCGATCGCTTAGCAGCGTTGCAGCAAGTGGTGGTTGAGCCCCAGAAGCGAGGACGTGCGATCGCACAGTTCCAACAACTGGAAAACAGTCTGCTTTTCAATTTGGGGCTGGACTATCAACGGGACATTCAACCCTGGATTGATGATGAACTGACTCTGGCTGTAACCTCCTTAGATGTTGACCGCAATCCCGAAAATGCCGCACAACCGGGATACTTACTCATCTTTACCACCAATGAACCCCAAGCCGCCCAGGAACAGGTTTATTCCAGACGCATGAGTGCTGACTCAGCCGATTTAGTCGTTGAATCCTATCAAGGAGTCAACCTGACTTATCAGCCATCTAATCCCGGTGGGAAAAAGGTTGCCGACGATACAGAATCTCGTCCCATCCCGGACACCTTAACCAGTGCGATCGTGGGCGATCGCTTTGTGCTATATGCCAATCACCCCAAGGTATTGCGGAATGCGATTAATACGGTACAAGTTGCTGATTTGAGTTTGGCAGAAGATCCTGATTATCAACAACTGCTGCAAAGTTTGACAGAACCGCGAATTGGATTCAGCGTGGTGAATTTACCCGCCCTAGCCGCCTGGATTTCTAATCAACCGATTCCCAATCGCGAGTCGTTTGAGGCGTCTAAAAGTTTAGCCCTTACTCTGTCCCTAACTCCTCAGGGGCTGTTGGCACAAACGGCTATTCCTCGGTCAAAATCGAGTCTAGAACCGATTACTCCAGTCCTGTCTCAGCCTGTTGGTGCCCTCCAGTACATTCCCGCCCAAAGTGCTTTGGCAATTGCTGGGGTTGATTTAAACCAATTCTGGAGACAACTATCCACCCGACTCGAAGCCGATGAGAATCTCAACAGCTTACTCAACCAAGGGATTGCCTGGTTCAAGTCTCGTTGGGGGATTCAATTGCCAAAGGAGATTTTCAGTTGGGTGGAAGGAGACTATGCCCTATCCTGGTTCCCTCGATCGGACGGGCCGAATCCCGACTGGATTTTTGTGGCACAAAGGGGTAAAAATGATCAGGCAATTGATGGGATTGAGCATTTGGATATAGTGGCTCAGCAGCAAGGATTAAATGTCGGAGAACTGCCGTTTGCCGATCGCACAATTACGGCGTGGACGAAGTTGGTTACGGCAAAAGCCCTGAAGAATCGCCAAGATGGGTTGTTAAGTTTACAAGCCCAAGTTCAGGGCGTTCACACCACGGTGGGAGACTACGAAGTGTTTGCCACTTCAATTGAAGCAATGGACGCGGCGCTTAATGGGGTGAAGGATTCCCTACTGCACAATCCCCGCTTCCAGAACGCGATCGCAGCCTTACCGACTCAAAATGATGGGTATCTCTATATCAACTGGTTAGAGAGTCAACCCTTGCTTGAGCGTCAGATTCCCATTGTGCGGGTGGTGGAACTCATTGGTCAACCTTTATTTGACCACCTGCGATCGCTAACCATCACCAGCTATGGTGTTAATCAAGGTGTTCAACAGAGCAAGTTATTTTTCCAATGGGTTGATCAATCCTCCAGTTAAAACGAATTGTTCCTCGAATAGAGTTATCATCGACAAGGTAGGGGCAACCCGCTTAGCCTAATTAACAACACCAGAAACAGGGCGGGTTTATATAAGTTACCAGTTTTTGCTTACATGGTATCGGTAAAACCCGCCCCTACAGACGGTCGGCTCGCCCTCTCCTCAAGCCTTTGTATGAGAACGTTTTTCTTCGGAATTTGATGGAACCCACAATCCGACCGAGAGTTAAAATTTGCTGCATCGGTAGTGTTGACGAAGCCAATCTCGCCATTTGTTATGGCGCTTGTGCCATAGGCTTAGTATCCGAGATGCCCAGTGGATCGGGTATGGTGTCTGAAGGCTTGATTGCCCAAGTCGCCGCTAGGATACCTCCGGGTGTCTGTTCATTTCTACTCACCAGTAAATTTGATACCATCGCGATTATTGCCCAGCAACGACGCTTAGGCGTCAACACGATTCAGATGTGCGATCGCCTGCAATGGGGAAGCCATGATGATTTACGTCAGGCGTTACCAGGAATTGCCATTGTCCAAGCGATTTATGTCACCAGCGAAGCCGCGATCGAGGAAGCGTTGGCAGTTGCACCCCATGTTTCAGCATTGCTCCTCGATTCGGGGAATCCCATGTTACCAGAGAAAGAACTGGGCAGAACCGGGCGAGTTCATGATTGGACAATTAGCCGACGCATTCGGGAGTTAGTCAACGTGCCAGTTTTCCTCGCGGGTGGACTGACTCCGGAGAATGTCAAAGATGCGATTCAAGCGGTTAAACCCTTTGGTGTGGATGTTTGTAATGGGGTTCGCACGAATGGCAAATTAGATGAGGGTAAGCTTGCTGAGTTCTTCAATCAAGTTAACAAAAGTTTCAGAACTTAGTAACTGAGGCAAAGGAAACTCTGGAAGTTAAAATGGATGGCAAAGTTTGGAGCCATTGCTTATGCTGCGTACATTTCGGGCTATCCTGAAGGGCAACTTGCTGGAATGGCAAGAAGAAGTCAATCAGGGGCTTCAGGGCGATTGCCCGGTTCAGGTTCTAGTTACTTTTATCGAGGAAGAATCGCTGATTACAACCCACAGACGTGGGCAACAAATGGCGGCAGTACTAGAACAATTAGCGCAGACACAGGCATTTTCAGGGATCGATCCTTTAGTATGGCAGCGCGAGAGCAGACAGGATCGGGAACGTCCAGGGGAAGTCAATGATGCTACTTGATAGCAACATCATTATTTACGCGACTCGCCCCGAATATGTCTGGTTACGTGAATTCATTGCGGAACATGAACCCGCAGTTTCAGCACTCAGTTATGTTGAAACATTGGGCTATCATCGTTTGACGGAAGTGGAGCGTCAACTTCTTGAGGAATTTTTTGCTGTTTCGTTAGTCTTGCCAATTTCGCAGCCCGTTTTAAATCAAGCTGTAGCACTACGGCAAATGAGACGCATGACAGTAGGAGATGCCATCATTGCAGGAACAGCTTTGACACATAATCTTGTCTTAGTCACACGGAATCTAAATGACTTTCAATGGATTGGGGAGTTACAGTTATTAAATCCTTTTGAGAGGGGAGAACTGTAGACAAGGGAACTCAGTTGATATGATATGTCATCAAATATACCCAGTTTGGATGATCTTGATCCAAAAACCCAGGAATTCTATACAAAAGCTCTGAAAACGCTCCAGGGAGCTGGAATACCCTTTTTGGTGGGTGGTGCCTATGGGTTTGAGCATTACACCGGAATTGCCCGCCATACAAAAGATCTCGACATATTTGTTCGCCGTGGCGATCGCGATCGCGTCTTTGAGGCATTTGCGGCAATAGGTTGGCGTACTGAGCTATCGTTAGCCTATTGGTTGGGAAAGGTTTTCTTGGAAGAGGATTTTATTGACTTTATCTTCAACTCACCCAATGCCAATGATCAGGTTGATCAGATCTGGTTTGAACATGCTGTCGAAGCCGAAATTTTTGGCGTTCCCGTTAAACTCTGCTCACCCGAAGAGATGATTCGATCCAAGGCATTCATCATGGAGCGCCATCGTTGGGATGGTGCAGATGTGGCACATTTGTTTCGCGCTTGTGCGGATCAGCTAAACTGGTCACACTTGCTGGAGCGTTTCGGTTCTCACTGGCGGGTACTCCTAACCCACTTGATTCTCTTTGGCTTTATTTATCCGAGTGAGCGTGAGCGAATTCCGGCTTGGGTGATGCAGGATTTGTTACACCGTTTGCACAAAGAGATGAGTACGACGCCTCCTTCAGATCCCCTTTGTCAAGGTACACTGCTATCTGGAAGTCAATACTTGATTGATGTCGAATGCTGGGGATATCAAGATGCACGGCTTCGCCCTCAAGGTAGCATGACAGCAGCAGAAATAGCCGAGTGGACAGCAGCACTTAAAAAAAATAAATGATGCATTTATACCTTAGTTTATTTGTCAACCCCTATAACTGGACTGGTGTTCATGCTCAACTTTAATAGTTAGTGGTTAATGAGTTTATCTGAAGAAAAACTGCAACGTCAGTACACAATAGTTGATGGTTTGTCCATACACGATCGCAGATCCACAGAGGCGCTACCAGAAGACGCTCCAACTGTGATCCTAATCCATGGACTGGTGGTTTCCAGTCGCTATATGATGCCCACGGCAGAGTTACTCGCACCAGTTGCCCATGTCTACGCGCCCGACTTGCCCGGTTATGGTGAAAGTGATAAGCCAGACTATCTGCTGGAGTTACCTGAATTAGCCGATATCTTATGTAAATGGATGGATGCCGTAGGAATCGAGCGAGCGACAATGCTAGGGAATTCCTTCGGCTGCCAAATTATCGTAGAGTTTGCCATCCGTCACCCTCATCGCATCGAACGGGCAGTGTTGCAGGGACCGACAATGAATCGGCACGCCCGCACATTCGGGCAACAGTTGTGGCAATTGATTCTAGACTCACGTCTTGAAGATCCCTCCCAAGCACCGATTCAAGCTTATGATTACTGGCAGGCTGGTTTGCTGCGGGCTGTTTGTACGATCCAAATTGCCTTAGCAGATCGCATTGAGGCAAAGCTTCCCGACGTGAAAGTCCCCACCCTGGTTGTGCGCGGTGGAGAAGATCCGCTTGTGCCACAGTATTGGGCAGAGGAAGTCGTGGAACTCTTGCCCCAAGGTCAATTAGCTATCATTCCCGGCGGCGGACATACTCTGAATTACAGCGCTCCTGTAGAATTGAGCCGTGTAACGAAAGCGTTCCTAGAGGCAACCCAATAGCAGATGGTGACACAGGAGAGCTAAATGAAAATACCTTTTGACAATCGCATATTAACTTCTATGTTGGCAATGATGGGAATCGCTCCCCCCTACCTTGCCGGCTTTGACTCCGCCTCAGGGATGCTGCGGGCGACGGCGGCTTATTTGCGCGGGGAAGATTTTCCCGGAGTCGGTATTGCCTCACCGATGACAGAACCGCTGCTTGCCCTAGTGAACCAGTTACCCCGTTCTCTCCAGGAATCGATCTACATTCAAGGTAGTGCCGGTGAAGCAATTGCTGCCGATAAGTTAGGGAATGTCAGTGCTGATGCTGTGGCTCAATGGATGGTGAGTGAGTATCCCCAGCGCTCCTACCCAGCCGTTGCGATCGGTTCTTCTTGTGGGGCGCTAGTTCATCTCTATGCAGCTTTGGACATGCCATGGCTACCCCAAACCTTTCTCATCCCAGTAAAGCATCCAGGGATTGATCCAGACGAGCCGAAAAAGATTTTAGAGTGGAGTAAACAACCCGCTAGGAATCTGCTAGAAGCTAATCCTGATCTCAAGTTGTACCAGATGCACGATCCGAGTCAGGATCGACTGACGAGTCAGGGGATGAGCTATTTTCGCGTCAAGCGCTTGCGCCTGGGTAAAACTTACGAGCGCTTTTTGGAGAATTCGTTACCCAGAGGCGGGACAATCTTTCTCGTCGAATGCCAGCGTACCTACCCCACCACTCAGGTTAGCGATCGCCACATTTTCCAGTTTGGCGCCTTAGGCGGTGCAACAGCAGAGGAATTCCTCCATGGTGGCGAACGAGTTGCCCAGTTTTTGGAGAAATACCAGTCACCCCGACGAAAATGGGACTCACCTACCCCAGATCGCGATGATCGCCCGGAGGCGGAGTGGGGCTTTGAGCCAAGTTTGCGTGAGGATGTGGAGCGTTTTGCCCGTCAGCGAGGGTATCGGGTGCGGCGGATCACTTTTCAGGAACCGGAGGATATGAGTCCCTTTGTGGCTGAGTTTTATCGGTGGTGGTACAAGCAGCGTCAGATTGTTTCTAATCGGTTATTAGTCGAATCCTTTATCCTGCAAGAACCTTTTTGGACTTTGCGAACAGGTTCAGTACCGTTTTGGATGAAGTTTAATACAGAAGTGTCTTTCAATTGGTTGAACCAATATTTAGACAGTACAGACGCTTATGATGAGATCTACATGATGCTCTTTTCTCATGGAACCGATTCCATCGGTTTGTCTTCGATTGAGGATTGGCGTACTGTTCTCAACCGCGCCCGTTTGCGGGGTGAGTTTGTTGGCGTGGATGAGGACAAATACCCTAGAGATTTTGCCACATTTATGCACTATTACACCGATTTACCCAAGACGATTCGGGTACGTTATCCACTCCCTGAACCTCTACCCCTAGAGAAACTGGATCAATTTATTGGTGAAAGGGGCGATGAGTTTCCCGTGCATTGGAGTGATGATGTGTTAGGCGATGTTCAGGAGGGAGAGGAAACCGTTCATAGTTTGTAGTAAGGGCTTTAGCCCTTATTCTATTGAGAACGCGATCGCTTATCAGGATCAACCAACCCATCGTGCGATCGCGCTTAATCACCCAAGCACAGAAGTGATCAAAAACAAACTCTCTGTTAATATAGTACAAAAGTTCTAATCTGAAATCTACAGATCGAGTACAGGCAGAGAAAATCAGATAGATAAATTGCCTCAAAATAAACAATGACGCATAGCCAGGTAATTTGTAGGGGCGGGTTTTACCATTATCTGGTATTGAGAGTCCTAAGTAAATAAACCCGCCCTGACTATCAGTGTTCTTGATAAAACTCCACTATCAAAAATTCCCCTAGAATTTTTGGATAAAAGACTCCAATAGTTCTTTCACCTCAACCACACCACTAACCAAACGGTCATAATCTGTAGCACTCAGCAATTCCAACTCATAACACAGCAGCAGATAATACTCCACCTCAATCGCCGCATCCCGCGCCAGCCGCAGGAAGCTGAGTCTGTCCTCCGCCTCCTCGCGATCGCACCCCTGAGCAATTTTAATCGGAATTGCCGCACAAGCCAGACGAATCTGTTGAGTTAATCCCAGTAATTCCTCTTCTGGAAACCCTTTAGTCACCTGATAAACATCAACCGTTAACTCATGGGCTTTGTTCCATTCTTTCAATTTTCGGAAATCCGTCATCCTTCAAATTCTCCTTTCCTAATCAATTGGCTAAATTGTTCATCATTCATAGCCAAAAAACCATGAACAATGAACAATCAACCAGTTTACGGCACCTGTAACCCCACCAAGTTATTCTCTGGGATATAACTACGGAAAATGCCATTATCAGCAGAAACCATCACCAACTGTAGCAGATAATCCGGTTCAACATGCAAATCTGCCCAGGGTACAGCCACCTCTAAACATTGCTTAAACGCAACTTGGGCGCGACTGGTGCGGGGATGCCATTGATAATAGTCTGCGGCTTCTTCTAACCAAGTCGAACCGGTTAACAGATTAATCCCTAAGTGGTGGTGAAACAAATAGTTCACCGGGGCAGTATCAGGAACCTCGGCTAAAGGTGCTGGACTATTGTTAACCGTTCGATTCGGATAAAACCATAATAAATGCAATTCCGGAGGAATATCCTGACCAATTTTAATCCCTGCCTGGAAATCCAATCGCAGGTAAAAATTCAGGTGATCCAAACCATACCATAACCGCTGAATCACACTGCTGCGGTGCATCGTCCCCCGTGCGCCACCAACTTCTATGCGACCTGCTTTATCCCAATCTTGCTCATCTCCAAAGCCATCAATCACCGGATGAATAAACGTTTCCGGTCGGTGATCGCCTTTCGATTCGTAGGTGTCTAGGGGTTGCTTAAGACTGGCAGGAATCGGTTCATTTAATGCCTCATAAATCCCACTCAAATGTTCTCGGAATAACTGATCAAAAATAGCATCTTGGTTCGATGAATGACCCTCGCCAAACCACCAAAACCAATCAGATCCTTCAGCCGCATATAAAGCTTCCCAGACTTCAGGATTGTTTTCCGGTGTAGCTTCGGGATGATTGGCTAAAGTCTGCCGCGCTTGGGTAAGTAAATCCCACGCCCGATTCTTAACTGGATCACCAATCCAAGTGCTAAAACTACCATCTACCCATGATCCACTATGGAGTCGATCTGCTGGAAGTGTGGCGGTGGGGGGAAACTGATCCAGAAATTCCGACACCGTGACCAATTTTATCTGAGGATGCGCCGAGAGTTTTTCATACAGCGAGGTGAGGAAAGGAATCCCATCTTTTTGGTAAAATTCCCAACAATTCTCCCCATCCAAAGCAATCGTTACTAGCCAAGGTTGATCTAACCCCGTCTCTCCCTGCTGCTGATGGCGGCGGATGGAACGAGAAATGGCTTCTAAGTGACTGACAAAATCCGTTGACGCCTGATTGGGTTCCATTGACCCATAAGTAAAGCCAATTAAATCAGATAAGCGGTGATCGCGAAAGACAACTGCCAAGTTCCCCTGGGGTGTCTCTAAGCGATAGGGGCGATATAACAATGTGGGTTCCATTAGGGTTCCCGCTTCATCCCGGTGGAAAAAGTGCTGCACTGTCCACCCCAACACCGCCTCATCGGAACAAATCCACTCAAATCCCGCCTCAGCAATATAGGGTAGAATCACTGGACTCACCGACTGTTCTGAGGGCCACAACCCCCGTGGTGTCCGCCCAAATCGTTCTTCATACATCTGCCACGCTTTTTCCAGGTGGCGGGGAATATCTTCCTCCCACCGGAAGTGCTGTAGGGGTAATGTCATCTCCGGAATCGCTACCCGCCCGGAATGGGTATCGGCGAGTAAGGGTAAAATCGGGTGAGTATAAGGGGTTGTTGTCACCTCTAGCTGACCCGCCTCTTGCATTTTGCGATGCTGAGGAATAATCCGCTTGAGGATATCTCGTTGTTTAGAATAAATCCGCTGGCGATCGCTTAATGTAAAGTTTCGTCCTTTCTCTAACCAAGCCGCAATTTCTGGGTCATCCCAGAATATCGGGTCAATCCACGCCAAGTTGTGCCATGCTAGTAAATCGCTGTAATCCTGATGCGTCCAATGATCCACACACCAGATTTTCCCATGTTCTTGCCGCATCTGGTATAACTCGGCATATCGAGGATGGGGGTCAATCAAGGTACGGTGATTGGCATCAAAAAAATGCTCAACGATAAACTGTCGTTGATCAGGCTTGAGTTGCTCACTCGGCGTCAGGGCTAACTCCAGATAGGGGTCAAAGGCTGTCCCCGCCATATAATCTTCTAACTGCAAAATTAGCGACGGCACCAAGTTGACCGTCTGGTGTAACTTGGGATAGCGCTCTAACAATAGCACTAAATCCAGATAATCTTTCGTCCCATGTAGCCGCACCCAAGGGAGGCGATATCGTCCATTTGACCCGGACAGGTTGTTGCGACTTTTATAGAGGGGTTGATGCTGATGCCAGATAAAGGCGACGTACAATGGATGGCTCATCGCTAATAGTAAACGTTAAGGGTATCGAGTTGATATGTGAACAAAGGAATTCTCTCCCTTTATAACTCCTAACCCTTAACGCTCAACTAAAAACGAAGAATAATTACCGAAGTCGGGGGAGCGCTCGCCAAACAATCGCCGTGTCAGGCGTCAGTTGAACGGATCATGCTCAATTGCATCGAGCGTCAAAGTCAAGGACATCACAGATAGCTCTAAAATCGCTATCTACTACTGGATTACCTTTGAGGAACCAGATTTTATACATCTGTGTAAAGACTAGGGTATGATTACCGCATGACTAAAGTAACGCGGACGATAAGGGTTTTCTTGTTGTCTGGAGCTACACAGGGATGCTGCTGTAATGGCTGACGCTCGTTACCTCGCTAACGCTGCGCTAACATCTGCTACAGAGAATGGGCTGCTTGGCAAAGCCCCTAACTTGATGAACTACTCGCTCCTTTTAGGAGCGAGTAACTAGATGCAAGAATCTCCCGCATTTATGCGTGGGGAGTGTCAAATGACTTGTTCAACTTCCACAACTTCCGGGATAAATTCCCGTAAGCGGCGCTCAATCCCCATTTTCAGGGTCATGGCAGAACTGGGACAAGACCCACAAGCGCCTTGTAGCCGAAGCTTCACAATCGGACCGTCGATTTCAACTAAATCAACGTTACCGCCATCCGCCATCAGGTAAGGACGCAATTCATCGAGGACGGCTTCGACGTTTTCCGAGGTTAATGCCAAGGGGGGAGATAGTGTTTGAGACATAGTTCACCTAGTTTGACAGCACAACTACGTTAATCCTAGCGTCCTTTGGCAAAGTAGAGACGTAGCCTGCTACATCTGGAACAATAGAAGCATAGATTTGGCAGGAGTGGGGAGAGGATGAGTGATGAAACGGTTAGCGGGTAGATTGAAGAAAAGGGAAGTGAAACAACTATGGTGACGCTGCAATTGAGACAAATTAGTGTACCGCCGGGACATCGGGTGCTGTTTGATGAGGTGGGTTGGTCAGAATTTGAAGCGATTTTAGCGGAATTGGGAGAGCATCGCGCTAGTCGAATTGCTTATTTTGATCACACCTTGGAGATTAGGATGCCTTTACCGGAACATGAAAAAGCTAAGGTTATTATTGGAGATTTATTAAAAATTTTACTGGATGAATTAGAAATTGATTGGGAACCGTTCGGATCAACGACGTTTAAACGGCAAGATATGATGGCTGGAATTGAACCGGATGATTGTTTTTATATCCAAAATGCGGCTCAGATGATTGGGCTAGAAAGTCTGGATTTAATGGTACATCCACCTCCTGATTTGGCGATAGAAATAGATGTTACGTCTAAGACTCAGTTGAGTGCTTATGAGGTGTTAGGGGTGCCAGAAATTTGGCGCTATAAGAATCGCCGATTGCAGGTTTATGTGTTGCAGTCGGGAAAGTATGTCGAGTCGGCGACGAGTCCGACGTTTCCTGGTTTTCCAGTAATTGAGGGGACTTCTCAGTTTTTAGAGATGGCGCGACTATCGGGAACGAGTCAGGCGTTAAGGGCGTTTCGGCGATGGGTGAGGGAAAGGGGGAATTAGTAAATGATTCATCAATAGATTGAGACTCTATGATGGGCAAAAGCCTGATTTTTTCCTCCCGAAGAGCTAGTATAAACACAAGTAAGAAGCGTCTATACGCCCAATTCAAGGGTATCCTACAATACTCTCAGTCCGTGCGAGACACCATCACGGGTTCTTGATAGAGGGGTACGGTAAATGTCACGGTTGAGCCTAAGTTTTCTCCCATGCTGAAGAAATGTACGACACCGCCCATGGTTTCCACCAGCTTTTGGGAAATCGCTAACCCTAACCCGGTTCCCCCATAAGGACGATTGAGTCCACCATGTACCTGGCTGAAGGATTGGAAGAGTTTGTCTTGCTTATCCAAGGAAACGCCAATCCCAGTATCAGCTACCCGCACCTTCACATGTCCAGGAAACTCCTGTCCTTGAAAATGGGCTTTCTTGCGGATGACTTCGGCGCTGATGGTAATTCCCCCTTCATCGGTAAATTTAATCGCATTCCCCACCAGGTTTAACATTACCTGTAGCAGCCGTTGATAGTTCCCATACATGACAATGCCATCATAAACGGCGGGAATTTCCAGGGTGAAGCTCAAACCCTTGTGATGGGCTTGCTGCGCGGTAAAATCATAGACCTTATTGAATAGATACTCTAACTCAACTGGACTAAACTCCAGTTCCATCTTTCCGGCTTCAATCTTGGCAATATCTAAGATATCGTTGATGATGTTGAGCAGGTGTAAGGCGCTATTATGGGCTTCCTGGATAAACTCCCGCTGTTCTTCGGGGTCATCCGCCATCCCTTCGAGAATCAGCTTGAGAAAGCCAATCATCCCATTTAAAGGCGTCCGCAATTCGTGAGATGTACTCGCCAGAAATTCACTTTTGAGGCGGGATACTTCTTCAGCTTGCTCTCTTGCCAGTTCCAGTTCTTTATAGAGCGTACCATGAGCGATCGCGGTTCCCACTTGTTCAGCCAACTCCCGCACCAGCTCAATTTCTGCATCACTCCACGGACGGTGGCGATCGCATTGTTGTAAACTAATTAATCCATTGGGTTCGTCTTTATAAGACGTGGAAACCACTAGCAGGGATTTTTCCTGAAACCGACTGGGGAGGACTTGGTCAACCACCACAGGTTCGGAACTCCACAAGGCTTGTTTGAGTATTAGTTCCGACTCCAGTTCCAGCGTCATCCCCAGCATTTCATCCAGTGAATCTTGGCGATACTCGGCTTCCACCTTGACATCCGTGAAGTCGGGTCTATAGGAGCAGATAATACAGCGACTGACTTGCAGGGCTTTCCCCAGACTATCTACCGTTTGTTGCCAGATTGTATCTAAATCTAACGTCCGGCGAATCCGGCGGGCAATTTGAGTGAGCAGTTTTTGATTGGGATCGACACTTAACGGAACCAGCGAATCAATAACTTTTTGTACCGAACCTTCGGGTAACAGATGACCCATCACCAAAACCTGAGTCACCTGACCGTCGGATTGTAAAATTGGGCTGATCACCAGTTCAAAAGGAAAAACGTGATCACCATAGCAGAAGTCGTGGATGCAGCGTTCTGGGGTGCGGTTGTCTAGAATCCGCTGGATTCGATCCCGATAAGCATCTAGAGCAATGGGATGAAACGTTTCGTTGAGGGGAACCCCAATCACCTGCTCTTGGCTTAAATCATACTGCTGGGCTTGTCGCCAATAAAAGGAGTGATACTGACCTGACGCATCTTGGCTACACATCAGGTCAAAATCTAGCCCCTGCAAAAAGCTTGACGAGCCTTGTGCAGTAGTAGATTGCATAGTGGTATACCCAAATCGAGGATGGTGGAAATCAGCAGGAGCAATCATCTACAAGAAACCTGAAAACTACAAGCAGCGAAAGGATTAGCGCTCGCACCAAGACGTAAATGCAACCCCCTAACGCCTTGGAGCCTCAGGCGAAAGAATAAAGCGATAGACCTTTTGGCTCTCAATCATTCCATTCGCCTCGTGGCGGTACTGGTGGATTTCGTCTCAAAGTGCGGGTTAGCTCATCGTCCCGATCGCGCTCTCCTCTTAGCCACTGACGAATGGCTGTTTCTATCACCTTAGACGGATCGTTGGTTAAGTGTTTGATTTGGTCTAACAGTTGAGCATCCATAAGGATAGATATTTCTTCTTTGTCCGTTGAATGCTCTCTTCGGACGGCATGATCATTCATGTTCAGCGCTTTTGTGTTCCCCTACATTCATTTTACGACAACTTGCTCTGTTGCCACCTAGAATTGGTGACTCGCTCCGCCTGAAAAAGTTCTCTAGAGTTAGAGTATCAGGAGTATTATCCCCATTTTGGGCAGAAACATTACAATACATTAAGACCCATCCTTGCCTGTTGCCGATTTTTTTGTCACCCGATAATCTCTATGACTGATGTTCCTGTCTCTCGCATTCGCAATTTTTCCATCATTGCCCATATTGATCATGGTAAATCCACTTTAGCCGATCGCCTCTTACAGACAACAGGTACAGTGAGCGATCGCCAAATGAAGGAACAGTTCCTGGACAACATGGAATTGGAACGGGAGCGCGGGATTACCATTAAACTACAAGCTGCTCGCATGAACTATCGGGCGCAAGATGGTGAGCAATACGTTCTCAATTTAATTGACACCCCAGGACATGTGGATTTCTCTTATGAGGTTTCGCGATCGCTTGTCGCCTGCGAGGGCGCATTGCTCGTGGTAGACGCCTCCCAGGGCGTTGAAGCTCAAACTCTGGCAAATGTTTATTTAGCCTTAGAGCATGACCTAGAAATTATTCCCGTTCTTAATAAAATAGACCTCCCTGGTGCCGAACCGGAACGAGTGATCTCAGAGATCGAAGAGATCATCGGTCTCGATTGTAGCGGAGCCATCCTGGCATCGGCAAAGGAGGGGATTGGTATCAATGAGATTTTAGAATCCATCGTGCATCTGGTTCCTCCTCCCCAGGATACGATGCAGCAGCCCCTGCGAGCCTTGATTTTTGATAGCTACTATGACCCCTACCGAGGCGTCATTGTCTATTTCCGGGTAATGGATGGTACAGTCAAAACCGGGGACAAAGTTCGCCTGATGGCATCCAAACAAGAATACGAAATTGATGAACTGGGCGTGCTATCACCGACTCAAATCCAGGTTGATCAACTGCACGCCGGAGAAGTAGGATACATAGCGGCGGCGATTAAAACGGTAGAAGATGCCCGTGTCGGCGATACAATTACCCTAGCCGCAGAACCCGCCGATAGCGCCTTACCCGGTTACAAGGAAGCTAAACCCATGGTGTTCTGTGGTTTATTCCCCACCGACGCCGATCAGTACGAAGATTTACGAGAAGCCCTCAACCGTCTCAAGCTCAATGATTCTGCCCTAAATTATGAACCGGAAACCTCTAGCGCCATGGGGTTTGGTTTCCGCTGTGGTTTCTTGGGCTTATTGCACATGGAAATTGTCCAGGAGCGATTAGAACGGGAATATGATTTAGATTTAATCATTACCGCCCCGTCTGTAGTCTATCGAGTGACGACGATGGATGGGGAGGTTCGGGAAATTGACAACCCCAGCTTACTCCCTCCACCCCAGCAGCGGGAGAAAATTGAAGAACCTTATGTTCGCATCGAAATGATTACCCCAGAAACCTATGTGGGTACGCTGATGGAACTTTGCCAAACTCGGCGGGGTGAGTTTAAAGATATGCGGTATTTAACCCAAGGGCGAACCACCTTGGTGTATGAATTGCCTCTGGCGGAAGTTGTCACCGACTTTTTCGATCAACTCAAGTCGCGATCGCGCGGCTATGCCAGTATGGAATATCACCTCATTGGGTATCGAGAAAACACTCTCGTCCGCCTCGATGTGTTAATTAATGGTGATCCAGTTGATTCCCTGGCAATGATTGTCCACCGTGATAAAGCGTACAACGTCGGTCGGGCGTTAGTCGAAAAACTCAGGGAACTGATTCCCCGTCACCAATTCAAAATTCCCCTGCAAGCCTCGATTGGTAGTCGTGTGATTGCTAGTGAACATATTCCAGCACTGCGGAAAGACGTACTGGCTAAATGTTACGGAGGAGATATTAGCCGCAAGAAAAAATTGTTGCAGAAGCAGGCAAAAGGGAAAAAGCGAATGAAATCCTTAGGGACAGTTGATGTGCCTCAGGAAGCATTTATGGCAGTATTGCGTCTTGACCCCCAGTAGGGGAAGCAATGTTCCAGAGGTGTCATGGCATCTCTGGATACAGGGGGAGAAAAAACACTTACTTTTCCACGGATATACACATAAAAATCAATTTGTCAACTTTTGGGCGCTGAATTAGTGTTCTAAAACACCGATTCACGGGACTTTAAGTGTCGGATATGAAAATGTAGCAGCCGTTATTTGGTTCAACGTTATTTAATCCCTCTGCTGAAAGATTAATCGAAAGGTACCAATCAGGCTATTCAGCTAACAGTTCTATTGCCTAAGGGATGAAGGAATTAAGCAATTTTAAGTATGGCGATGACTTGCCAGTGTGGGTTTAAATGTAACATGGTAGAGCTGAATCAATTTACTCAAAGTAGCCCACAAGGTCGTTCTATCCTAAAAAACCTATGAGAATTCTAGTTACAGGTGGTGCTGGTTTTATTGGCTCCCATCTCGTTGATCGGTTAATGGAAGCTGGTCATGAAGTTCTTTGTTTAGATAACTTCTATACTGGCACCAAGCGCAATATAGTTAAATGGCTGGATAATCCCTACTTTGAGCTGATCCGCCACGATATTACGGAACCGATTCGACTAGAGGTTGACCAAATTTACCATCTGGCTTGTCCCGCTTCACCAATACACTATCAGTACAATCCTGTCAAGACCATTAAAACCAATGTCATGGGCACCCTCTATATGTTGGGGTTAGCCAAGCGGGTAGGGGCGAGATTTTTATTAGCTTCAACCTCGGAAGTGTATGGTGATCCGGAAGTCCATCCTCAAACGGAAGAATACCGAGGAAATGTTAATCCAATTGGACCTCGCAGTTGTTACGACGCTGAGACTGAGATTTTAACGGAAAATGGCTGGGTTCCTTTTCCCGAATTACAGCCAGGGGTGCGAGTAGCGACTCTCAATCCCGATAATCAAGTCGAGTATCACGTCCCGGATGAGTATATTGTGCAGCCTTACGTGGGCAATTTGCTCCGGTTTGCCAATGGGAAGTTCGATCTGTGTGTAACGCCAAATCACTGGATGTATGTACGCAGCCAAACCGGAAAATTGCAATTTATGCGTGCGGATGAAGACCGACATTGGCATTCTTGGCGTGTCCCTACCGGGGGTGAGTTTCATGGAGCAGAGTCAGAATGGTTTGAACTCTTAACTCCGCCGGAAAATGCCAAGGTGAGAGTCGAGCGAATTTCCATGGATGATTGGTTGGAATTCCTCGGTTACTATATTTCTGAAGGCTGCGTTCATGTCCGACGACGAGGGCGAGTTGTCGGTGGACGTGACTATGAGGTGGCTGACTATAACATCCTGATTGCCCAAGAAAATCCAGAAGGTCGAGCCAAAATCACCCACTGTTTAAACAACCTCGGCTTTAAGTTTTTCTCATCAGATGACCACCAATTTCGGATTTGTAGTAAACAACTGGCGGAGATTTTACTTCCTCTGGGTAAGTCGGGTGAGAAATATATTCCGCGCCAGTTTTTATCGTTATCTAAGCGTCAGTCGCTGATTTTGTTTAAGGCGTTAATCATGGGAGATGGTTCCCAACGTGGGGATGGATTTGTTTATTACACGAAATCAAAACAACTGGCTGATGATGTCCAAGAGTTAGCCATGCGTTGCGGTTATGCGGCGTCAGTTGTGTCTCATGCTGTGGGTCGTGATTTATATCGGGTGAATATTCGACCGATAAAAGACGCTCATTTAGTCACCCCAGAGCCATTTCGATATGCTGGCAATGTTTACTGCGTTAATGTGCACAATCATGTGGTGTGTGTGCGTCGCCATGGACGAGTTGCGTTTTGCGGCAACTGTTATGACGAAGGGAAGCGAGTGGCGGAAACACTGGCGTTTGATTACCATCTGCAAAATGGTGTGGAAATTCGGGTGGCTCGCATTTTTAATACCTACGGATCTCGGATGCTGGAAAATGATGGGCGCGTCGTGAGTAATTTTATCGTGCAAGCTTTAAAGGGTGAATCCCTAACGGTGTATGGAAAGGGTTCACAAACTCGCAGTTTCTGCTATGTTTCGGATTTGGTTGAAGGATTAATTCGGTTGATGAATAATGATCATACCGGACCGATTAATCTGGGGAATCCGGATGAGTATACGATTTTACAACTGGCTCAAGCGGTTCAACAAATGGTCAATCCGGATACAGAAATTATATTTAAAGAGCTACCGCAAGATGACCCGCAACGTCGCCGTCCGGATATTACCAAAGCCAAGACTTTACTGGGTTGGCAACCGACTATACCTTTACAGGAGGGGTTGAAAACGACTGTTAAGGATTTCCGCGATCGCTTAACGACTTAAGGGTATTCCCTGGTTTCGAGCTAAGCGATTACAGTATTAAGTCAGGGGGCTTACCAGCAAACGAATCAATCAGCTAGATAGCCCTGATTCCTACCATCTACCAGAGAGGATCAGCTCATGCGCGTTTGTGTTATCGGTACTGGATATGTCGGCTTAGTAACCGGAGTTTGCTTAGCCCATATCGGACACCATGTTATCTGCGTGGATAACAATGAAGAAAAAGTCAAATTGATGAAATCAGGACAGTCGCCAATCTATGAGCCGGGACTATCCGAGCTGATGCAAGCTTGCAGTAAAGCTGGCAGTTTGGAGTTTACCTCAGATTTAGCGGCGGGTGTCGCTCATGGCGAAATTCTGTTTATTGCGGTGGGAACACCAGCTTTACCAAATGGTGAAAGTGATACTCGTTATGTGGAAGCGGTAGCCCGTGGTATTGGTACTCACCTCAATGGTGGATACAAGGTGATTGTGAATAAGTCAACAGTGCCCATTGGATCTGGGGATTGGGTACGAATGATTGTACTTGATGGTGTCGCCGATCATACAACGTCAGACTCCAGCGTTGAGTTTGATGTGGTGAGTAATCCAGAGTTTTTGCGGGAAGGGTCAGCGATTTATGATACCTTTAACCCCGATCGCATCGTGTTGGGAAGCAATAGCGATCGCGCCATTGCCATGATGAAAGAACTCTACGCTCCTATCGTTGAGCGTCAACCAGCAGAAGATAACTCCCTACCGCCTGTCCCTGTGGTGGTGACGGATTTGAGTTCGGCGGAGATGGTAAAATATGCCTCCAATTCCTTTTTAGCCACGAAAATTAGCTTCATTAACGAAATCGCCAATATCTGCGATCGCGTGGGCGCGGATGTGACTCAAGTCGCCAAAGGGATTGGTTTAGATACTCGCATTGGTGGTAAATTCCTGCAAGCTGGGATTGGTTGGGGCGGTTCCTGTTTTCCTAAGGATGTCTCCGCGTTGATTCATACCGCTGATGACTATGGGTTCGATGCTCAGCTATTGAAAGCGGCGGTTAGTGTTAATGAGCGTCAGCGCTTAATTGCTGTGGAAAAACTCCAGCAAGAACTCAAAATCCTCAAAGGTAAAACGGTGGGACTTCTGGGATTGACCTTTAAGCCGGATACTGATGATATGCGAGATGCTCCTGCGCTGATTCTGATTGAAAATCTCAATCGGTTGGGAGCAAAAGTCAAAGCCTATGACCCCATTATTTCCTCAAGTGGTATGAGTCACGGTTTATCTGGTGTGCAGGTGGAAGGTGATCCTGATCGCTTGGCTGATGGCTGTGACGCCTTGGTATTAGTCACCGACTGGGAACAATTCCAGACTCTGGATTATGGCAAGATGGCAAAGCTGATGCATAATGCTGTACTCATTGATGGTCGTAACTTTCTCGATCCTAAAGTGCTAGAAGGCGCAGGGTTCCGCTATGTCGGAATCGGGCGGTGAACTACCCCACACCGAACTCGCTTGATCGGGTTCGGTGTGGACTTTGTTCTTGCTTCGTGTCTTTCCGGGGCGGGTTTTACTATGACCGTTTTTTCCCGCCCTCATATTAATAAACCGACTCCAACCAAAGTTTTGACCCAACGCCCTTACAAGTGGAACCTAGGGCGTGAATTCACTCAGAATTAACTGAACTCTACTCCTGTATGCCTCATATCTATTATCCTTTCACCAGCGAATATTTGGAATAGTGAATCGATGCTTTAGCCCCAGGGGTTTTCCAGGTTTTGAAGCGCTACACTCTGTACCCCCTTGGCAAATTTCTTGAATATGTTAAAACTGAGAAGTTAAGGCGTGGTTGTAGATTAATGCTCAATTGCAGCTCCAATGGCTTAAGGGTTCTGGAGCCTCTGTCAAACTACGCATTAAACTAGATATGGACTAACTTCTCTTGAGCGGATCTAAAAATTATTCAGGGATGCAATTTTCGCTCTAAGAGCAAACAATCTGTGAAACTATGGTCTAGGAAATGAGTACCCATTCTCTTAAGTCAAAGTATCTCCATCTGTCATCGTGTTGCACAAGCCAACACAGCTAGCTGATTGAACCTTTGATCAAAGGGGATTGACTGAGGCGCGATCGCTGTTTCGGCAACGAGCGAAGCCATAGTAACTCAACGGTTTCGGCAATCCATGCCTGTACCTTTGGGTAAACTTAGCTTAGGACGGATTTAGGCTTTGCCTTACCGTTTTATTTAGAGCTAAACGTTTCTGTGGCTTGGCAAAATTTCAGGGGTGGGGATTAGTTCCTAACTAAACCGTTGTGCTAAGAGTGCCATAAATATGGCAGGAATTGATCTGTCAATTTTCGGGAATTCAGGCGTAATCGGGTGATTTTAGCTAGAACAGGTGGATGTTTATAACCAAAAAACATCATCGGCTCTCTTCGGTTATCAATAAAACAAAATTCAACCTTAATTCAACTGAGGTTGTATGAGTCGCCAATGATTAATTCCTTTGCTAGAGTGGCGACAGGGTGCAGGGCAAACATCAATCGGTCAAACGAACTCCGGTAATGAAATTAATAGTCCCTGATTCTCAACGATTCGGCTTTCTTAAGCCGCTGCTATGGATTAATTTGCTTAGTATTGGATCACTTATCGTTTTTTGGACGCTAGGATTACTTGAAATTAAACCCGCTCAGGCAACTCTATCTGACTCAGAGGTTGCCAATCAGCAAGATATTGGAGGAGAAAAATCATCAGATGATTTCACATTATCTCTGAATCAAGCAAAGCGCTCGCATCAACGGGTGTTTGAACTGAGCCAACGCCCAGATAAGACTCCCGTCTATACCCACAGGGTTGGCAACGTCTCAGGGTTAGATGCTTCTCCCTCGATGAACCTGAATCCTACACCTTCAGTCATAGCGTTTGAAGCCAATGCTAAAGCTGGTAAAAAAGAAACACTTGACCAAACCGCTCCAGCGAGACACGATGAGCAACAGAGTCAGGAAAATAGTCCCGCCCCCATCGATATAGAGGAAGCAGAAAGTAGCACGTATCTCAGGACTATTGCTTCCCCCATCCCCAATCTTCCGATTCAAGCCAGTATATCGACTCAGTCGGGTTTATCAGAACTGGCTCTAAATTCTTCCCACCAAACCTTGATCATTCAGGAAGAGTTTCTGACTCCCAAACTTTCCTCTAATCAGAATTGTCAAGATAAAACCACCTGTAACCCCACACTTGCCCTCGAAACCTCTGTCAGGTTCAGAGATAACTTTGACTTGAAGGTGGCGCAGCTTCCTACCCTCTTACAAAATTCATCTCCCTTACCTGTACCGACGAATACTATTCCTCTAGGTTCTACAGGCTCTAACTCAGGCTCAGGGCAGCTCCCCGCTTTTCCCTCTATCATTTCACCCACTCCGCAACCCCAGGGAGCTAATCCCTACAACCAAACATGGGGACAGCCCTCTTCCTTTAACCAAACACCTAATGTTATCCCTATGTCCGGTACTGGAGCGGCTATGGGCATCAATTCCTACAACCCCACCTGGGGACAATCCCTTTCGGTGACTCAAATGCCCAACGTTATCCCTATGCCCGGTACTGGAGCGGCTATGGGCATCAATTCCTACAACCCCACCTGGGGACAATCCTCTTCCTTTGCCCCAACTCCAAACTTTATACCTGCGTCAACTCTGGGCTTTCCTGGGGGAGCCAATCCTTACAATCCAGTATGGGGACAAGTTCCTTATCTGCCTCAAGCTGTCATTCTAGTACCTGTACAAACCATGGGAATGCCAATCGGGGGCAGCATCTATAATCCAGGATGGGGACAAGTTCCCTATATGCCTCAAACCCTAATCCTGGTGCCAATACAATCCATGGGAATCCCAATGGGAGCAAATCCTTATAACCCTGGAGGCGGGCAGTTTGCTTACATCCCCCAAACGCCGCAAGTTTGGTCAATGCCACCCACTCAAACTCCAGTTGGGTTTAATAGCTATAACCCAGGTGCAGGGCAGTTTTATTCCTTCCCCCAAAACCAAGCTCCCTTACCTCCATCAGTTAACCCAAATTCCCCAAGTTTTAACGGCTATAATCCAGGTGTCGGGCAGTTTTATTCCTTTCCCCAAAACCAAGCTCCCTTACCCGCACCAGTTAACGTAAACTCCCAAAGTTTTAACGGCTATAATCCAGGTGTCGGGCAGTTTTCTTATCTACCGCAAAACCAAATTCCCTTGCCTGCACCGGTTAATTCAAATCCCCAAAGTTTTAATGGCTATAATCCAGGTGTCGGGCAGTTTTCTTATCTACCGCAAAACCAAGTTTCCTTGCCAGCACCGATTAATTCAAATTCCCCAAGTTTTAATGGCTATAATCCCAGTGCAGGACAGTTTTATTCCCTGCCACAAACTCAAGCGGCGTTACCCCAAACGGTTAATCCCAACTCAAACGGGTTGAACGGGAATAATTCCTTGGCACAGTCTCCTTTTGTGTCACCCAATCCAGTCGTTGTACCCGGTACTCCTAACCCAAACCTGCTCCCTCCAGTGGCGACTCCTCAGTTTGACCAAACCCAGCCCAATCAACCAGCATCTTCCCTGCTACGCAGCACAGCGTTGCGAGATCCCTCCTTACAGTTCCAAGGAACTTATGTGGTACAGGGCGATTCATCGGTAGCGAGGGCGCGGTTGGCTGGAGTCTATCCTCTAACTCCTAGGGCGCTATTTGCTGCCACATTGGATTTAACTAGCGAAGATAGTGGCTTAGCCGATTCTCCCAACCAAGGATTAAACATTAACGAACTTTATTTTGCCACAGCTCCGTTTACCGATTTGCCGAATTTACGCTTTGTTATCGGTCAATTAGACTTAACCTCTTACTTTGATCGCAACAGCTTTGCTAAAGATGGCGTCACCCATTTCTTTAATCCCGTTTTTCAAACAAATCCTGCCCTAAGTGCTACTGGAATTTCCCCTCGCCCCGGCTTCTTGGTCAATTGGACACTGACTGACAATATTGAAGCAAAAGCGGCGGCGTTTTCATCATCGGCAAGTATCGGTGATTTTGCCTTAGATGGATTTGCTGGAGAAATTGGTCTGCGCTATGGCAATGGCATTATTCGCGGTACTTATGCGACTGATCGCGACGGGGGTTCAGAGACAGGATTTAACGAGGTTTTCTCCATCCCACGCGGGGACAATAATTTTGGACTCGAAGAAGATGATCGGGAAGAGGCTTATGGTCTCAATGCTGAATATTTTATTCCAGAGTGGAATATGGGGGTCTTTGGTCGCTATGGTCGGTATATCAACCGCGAAATTGACGAAGCGGCTACGACCTATAGTTTTGGTGTTAGCTTTTTGGATGTATTTACCCAAAATGATCGCCTAGGATTAGGGTATGGTCAAGAATTATCGAATAACGAAGGTGAAGAAGATCCAGATGTTTTAGAGCTATTCTATGATTTCCGATTTTTACCCAATCTTCGTCTGGGATTTACCCTCCAGCAACGCAATAACTTCTCCGAGACGGATGTCGGTGTGCGCTTAAAAACCGAATTCGATGTGATTCCCCGAGGAAATTGAACAGAGCAGGGGGAGCAGGGGGAGCAGGGGGAGCAGGGGGAGCAGGGGGAGCAGGGGGAGATGAGAAAAGATTTTTCCAATGACGAATGACAAATGACGAATGACGAATGACGAATAACAAATGACTAAACTCATTGGATTAGGACTAGCTGGATTAGTGATTAGCGCACCGATGGTTTACACCATACCGGCTGTTCATGCCCAAACGGTACCCACAGAAGTCCGCCAAGCCTTTTCACTGCTGAGTCAAGGACGAGTCCAAGACGCGATCGCAGCATTTGAGGCAGCGGTACGGCGCTATCCTGATTCCTTGGATGCAAAGTTAGGTCTAGCGATCGCTCATCGACGACAAGGAAATATTGATCAAGCGTGGAATGCCTATCAACGAGTATTGGCGCAAGACCCCACAAATGAACTAGCCTTAAAGTCGGTGGGTCTATTTGGTACTTATCGATCGGAATGGCAGGTTCAGGGGATTGAAGCACTCACGACATTGCTGAATCTCAATCCCAACGATATCGAAGCCCGGGCTTTGCGAGCCCAACTCTACGGCTTTCAGCAACGATTTGCCGAAGCCTTGGCAGACTATCAAATTGTTCTACAAGGAAATCCCACACCGGATATTCTTCTCGGAGCCGCCGAAACCTTTACCAATAGCGGTGATTCGCAACGGGGATTGGAACTGTTTAACCGCTATCTGATGACAGGGGGACAAATTACCGGGTATCCTGCTGTTGCTTACGCCCGCGCCTTACAAGAAACCGGGAATCCGGCGGCGGCTGTCCAGATTCTGGAAGGACAACTGCGATCGCCCCAACTCCTCTCTGATCCGCAGTTAGCCATCTTCACCCGAGCCGCCTTATCCCAAGCCTATCTTGCCAATCAGCAGCCAACTGAAGCGTTAAATGTCTTAACCCCCCTACAAGGAAATCCCAATGCTACCTTACCCTTAGCACGAGCCTTAAATGAAATTCGCAATCAAACGGGTAACCAAGCCCTAACCCAACAAGTCGCGAATTTGTATCGTCAGGCGCTGGATCAAACCCCCAATCCCGAACCCAAACTCTTGCGGGAAATTGCTGATATATTTAGTGGATTCCCCAACGAACGGCAAACCGCCCTAAATCTCTATCGGCAATTATTAAGCTTACAACCCAATGACCGCACCCTCTTAGTCAAGCAAGTGGCGTTGGAACGGGAACTGGGTTTAATTTCCGAAGCTGAACTCAAAGCCCGTCTATTGAGCGCCCTGCAACCGCTACCCGCCGATCCCAATGAACGCCAACTCATCGCCCAAGCCTTAGCCGGGATTGAACCCCCAGGACCGGAATTATTACCCATTTACACCAGTCTCCTCCAATCCGGTGTCAATGCTCCCTTCTTAAATTTCCGCATCGCCCAGATTTTGCTGGATAACAATAACCTACCAGGAGCAAGACAGGCTTTAGCGGCTTATGCAGCAACCCCCGCAGGTGCTGAAGACGTAGCCCCACAGTTGTTAGCCGCAGAAATTGAGCGTCGTGAAGGCAACTTAGAAGCCAGCGCCCAGCGCTACCAAGCCTTAATTGCCAGTAATCCTTCAGAACGGGATATTCTCAACGGGGCGATACGGGGGCTAGCGAATATTCGGCTGCAACAAAATCGTCCCACGGAAGCCCTAGCCGTATTTGACCAGTTAATTGCCCGCAATCCCCAGGAGACGACATTACAACTAGCGCGTGCCAACCTAGCATACCAGGCGGATCTGATTTCTGAGTCCCAAGCCCAAGGGGTTCTCAACTATTGGTTACAGACTCAACCCGCCACCAATGCGCCTTCGGAGTTATTTACTCTGGTGGGAGCATTACCCCCGTCTCCCCAACGGGAGGCACTCTATAACAGACTACTTCAGATTGATCCGACGAACCTGCCTGTGCAAATCCGAGCGATTCAGCTTATCGCTCAACGCAGTCCCGAACAAGCCCGGGTTAGGGTAGCGCAACTGGTAGCGCGAGATCCTACGAACATCCGCAACTACTTCTTACAAGGGCAAATTGGTCAAGCCATCGATGATTTAGAACTAGCAGAACAAGCTTATGAGTTAATTTTATCGGCGCAACCTGATAATCAAGAGGCATTATCAGCACTAGCTGGCGTTCGATTTCAACAACGACGATTGGATGAAGCCAGCAATCTTTATTCCCAAGCCTTGGCACTTGAACCCAATGATCAAGGGATTCGTCAGGCGATGATTAGTCTCAAACGGGTTCAAGACTATCAACTTGAAGCCTTAGCGGATTTGGAAGCGATACAAGTCGAGCAACTTCAACAAGGAGGAACCCTAAATCCAGAATTATCAAATCAAATGCAACAAATTCAGGAAGACTTTTTACAACGACGAGGATTTCAACCCCCGTGGGAACGGTTTTGAATGTGTAGGGGCGGGTTTTACTGATAACGTTTCGACTCAAACCACTAATGTAACTAAACCCGCCCCGTCTAAATTACGAATGATGAATTATGACTTACTTTATAAATAACGAATGACCAAGGACAAATGACAAATGACAAATAACAAATGACAAAGGACAAAGGACAAATCCTAAATTTAGGGGGAAAGTTGCCAAGGGTTCTTAAAAGCTGGGTTCGTAGTAGGCACTTTAGTGCCAGAAGCGCTAAAGCGCTTACTACAAGCGCTATGTTACTGCTGTTGAATCTCACCAGTTGTGTGTCCATAAAATTCTCCGAACCCGAACAGCCGGAAGCGTCTGTATCCCCTTCCCCACCCACAGCAACGGCTTCCCCGGTTGCTGATTTTCCAACTTTATCCCCATCGACCGCTATTCAGGATATACTCGAACAAAGCTGGGTCATCTACAGACAACAATTTATTCAAGAAGACGGGCGAGTGATCGACTACGAAGCCAGCGATCGCTCTACCTCAGAAGGACAAGCCTACGCTATGCTCAGGGCTGTATTGATTAATGACCCAAGCACATTTGCCCTCACCTTAAACTGGGCAGAAGAGAACCTGCATCGACTCTCAAAAACAGGCGAACTCGAAGACAATCTTTGGGTTTGGCTGTGGGGTCAGGACGATGAGGGAAATTGGGGCGCCATTGATCGAAATTTTGCCAGCGATGCTGATATTGATGCGATTACAGCATTAATTTGGGCATACCGCCGCTGGAATCGCCCGGAGTACCTAGAGTTAGCGCGAATCAAGTTGCGCGATTTGTGGGACTATTCCACCATCGCAGGACCTGATGGGAAGCGTTATCTGCTTCCTGGACCAAAGGAAGCCTTTGTCCCGTCGCCATCGACGATTTATCTTAATCCTTCCTATCTCGCCCCTTATGCGTTTCGCCTGTTTGCTCAGGTTGATCCCGAACGAGACTGGCTGAGTTTAGTAGACAGTAGCTACTACGTCTTAGAGAACTCCTCTCAAGTTTCGGCGGTTGGGTTACCTAGTGATTGGATTGCTCTGGATTTCAAAACCAATCAATTCCAGTCCATACCCTCACAAAGCAAACTGAAAAGCGTCTATAGCTTTGATGCGTACCGCGTCTGGTGGCGAGTCGCTTGGGATGCCGAATGGTTCCAATCGACCGAAGCCCTGAATTATCTGAAAACAGCAACTCAATATCTTCAAGACCAATGGCAATCGACCTCTCGCTTGCCTGCTCGAATTAATCTAGATGGAGAATCTTTGGTCAAATACGATGCAACCTCCCAATATGCCATGCTTTACCCAGCTATGCGCTTAATTAACCCCGCTATAGCTGAGCAAATACTGGAGGGTAAACTTCTACCGCAATACAATCAGGGAATTTGGGATGATGAATCTGCCTATTATACCCAAAACTTAGCCTGGATAGCACTTATATCACCCGACCTGGTTAAAAATTCTCAGTTTTTTCAACCCCAGCCGCAGTTTTCCAGGAAATCGATAAAGCAATGATACAGAGGCCGATAAGGTCTGTCAAGGCTTTAAACCGTTGAGAATTGATTCGTAACCCCGAATAATCCCATCTTAAATCAGGGTGGCATCCAGTCGAATACCGATTCAGAGGGCTAGAAAAATGTCACCACCGTTTCTACAAATAACCAGGTTAAGTCAACCTGTTACTCGTTGGACTGAAGCGGGAATGCTATCTACAGACAATCCTAATTTTGGCGGGTTCCGTGAATAAATGATGTCCCTTGCCATCGTTTATGGGAGTCCGTTTGGCAAAAGTCGTTTGGGTAGAGCAATAGCCAAACCCAACCGACTAAATTGGCTCGTTTAAACATCCCCGAATTCCAGCTATCTGGAATCCCATAATTCAGTCCCCAAGCAATAGTAACTGGGCATTTCCATCAACCGTAAGAGTTCTCCTATGAAACGCCTGTTTCGCCACTTCCAATCTCCAACTCCTTCAAGCCATCGCGGACGTCAACACTCCAACCGTGTATCTAATGGAACACGACTCGGATTGTTGCTTCTGTGTAGCGTTCTAGTCGTCGGACTGGTGCTCACTACCAACTTTGCCGTCGCTCAAAGCGACAGCAGCCTGCAAGAGCAGGAAGATCAGTTAATTCGCGAATACACCTTACCCGCTGCTCCCGAGAAGACGCCCGTTTACAAACCGCTCCCGGCGTCCCCCCCGCAAAAATCCACATCGCCAACGCGCAAGCGAACAACGCCTGCACCCAGTCAACCGCCACCTCAGAACCAGCCCACTCGCTCGGCGCCAGCATCAAGCGCACCAGCGCGTCGCTCTCCGGCGTCATCCCCAAGGGAAGAGGAACCGGCACCCGCGCGTCGTTCTCCAGCGCCATCCCCGGCTGAGCGCGAGGAAGAAACGGCGGATGCTGAACCCTTACCAACTGGGGAGTACATCCTCCAATTCAATCGCTCACCCATCGTGGGTAATCGCTTCCGCTTCCGAGGGGTATATTCCGAAGCTCGACTCGGCTTTACCCGTCCCCGAGGCTGGGAAATCCAAGGGGCTAAAGCCCTGATTCGTTTCCAACATTCACCCGCCCTGATTGCCAAGGACTCCAATCTCACGGTACAAATTAATGGCGCGAGTGTGGGTTCAGTCCCCCTTAACCGTCAACAATCGGAAGTTGGCAGCGTACTCTTCAATATCCGACCCCAACTGATTCAGGACTATAACGAACTGGTAATTGTCGCCCGACAAAGTAATGACGAAGAATGTAGCAATCCGGGTGACCCCACGCTTTGGACAGAAGTGTTACCCGATTCAGAGTTACAGTTGGAATATCAGCCCCAACCGATTCCGCTCAACTTTAGCCGCTATCCCTATCCCTTCTTTGACGACCTCAGTTTAGATACCAATCGCATTGCTTATCTCCTCCCCAAGGTTAACGATACCTGGTTAACTGCCGCGTCTCGCTTTCAAGCCGGGTTAGGCAGAATGGCTGAATTCCGTCCCATTGACACGGAAATCATCAACGATTTGGAGGATGTGGAGTGGGGTCAACGGTTGGTCGTCATTGGTACACCCGCGGATCAACCGGTGTTAGCGGATTTGGATTTGCCCTTTAGCATCAGTGGCGACCAAATTTTAGATGGGAACCAAGTCCCTTTACCCGGTGACGTGGGTATCTTGATGATGACCACGACTTTAGACGGAGCCGTTCCCGTTTTAGTCGTGACCGGAAATAGCGCCGACGGTGTTGCCAAAGCTGCTCAGTTTTTAGTCCAGCCTGAGAGCCGTAAATTTGGCACAGGTCAAGCCGTATTAGTGGATAATCTCAAAGAGGTAGACACTCCATCACTTCGGAATTGGCCCGGTTATTTACCGGAGAAAAATTCCTTTACCCTCAGCGAAATTAAAACCAAAACCAACGGTGATCCGTTCCAAGACATCACAGTACGCGGGTCAGCTGCACCCCCGATTCTGATTGATTTTCACGCTTTGCCAGATGACCAATTTACGCGGGGGAGTTCCATGACGGTGCGCTATAGCTATGGTCCGCAAATCAATCCCCGTACCTCTGCGGTAGAAGTTTTACTGGATGGGACGTTTATCGGTGGGGCACGGTTGACCTCAGAAGACGGCGCCACCCGAAAAAGCCTGAAAGTGGATCTGCCGCCTCACTTAATCAAACCTGATTCCCAACTGGAAGTGGCATTCCGACTCAATCCCAGAGAACCGGGGGTATGCGGTAACGTCACCGACCAACAATTGACAGGAACCCTCCATGCAGACAGTAGCTTTAACCTAAACCGCCAACAATCGGTGCAACTCCCCGATTTAGAACTGTTGCAGGAAGGCTATCCCTTTGCGGCACCTCAGGATTTGTCCAGAACCGCGATTGTTGTGCCGGATTCCCCTAGTAATACGGATTTGCTGACGCTGTTATCCTTTAGCGAACGTCTGGGACGACTCAGTAAGGCGGATTCGGTCAACTTAGATGCCTATACAACGACGACGTTGCCTGCTGAAGTACGCGAGGGACACCATTTGGTGGGAATTGGTACAAGAGAGCAATTTCCCTTTCCAGAGGTGTTTGATGGCAGTGGCTTCCGCTTGCAGGATGCTTTTTCTCGCCAGTGGAATCAAGGCCGCATTCAAGCCTTACCAGATAACGAAGGCATGATTAAGCAAATCATGTCGCCAGATAACAAAGAACGGGTGTTGTTGGCGCTAACCGCACAGACGGCGGATGGGTTAGAACGAGTGCGGCAGGTGATTAGCAAAGATCCTTGGTTCTTTCAACTCCAGGAAGATACAGTCCTGATTAGCAGCAATCAGCAAGACGCAACTAGCTATGACCCTGATGCCTACACATTGGAATTCTTAGAACGTGCGCCTTCAACTCGTCGCGTTGAAAATACGGGACTTTTGAGTAAGGCGTCTCGCTTTATTCAAGATAACTGGTTCTTTTTACCGGCTGGCATTTTTG
Organism: Coleofasciculus sp. G2-EDA-02; assembly: GCF_040226375.1. Lineage (NCBI taxonomy): Bacteria > Bacillati > Cyanobacteriota > Cyanophyceae > Coleofasciculales > Coleofasciculaceae > Coleofasciculus > Coleofasciculus sp. G2-EDA-02. The sequence continues at coordinate 74,006 of NZ_JAVKEW010000179.1, forward strand.
TCATCGCGCTGCTGCTGTATGGAATTTCTCAGTTCTATCTCAAGCGGCTTAGCGATCAAAAGAGTCATTAGGGATTAGTCATTTGTCCTTTGTCATTTGTCAGGGTTAGCCTTTTGTCACCTAACACCTAACACCTACCGTACTATTCACAAACCCACACCGTTGCTATGTCCTCGTCATCGTCTAAATTCCAGCGATTTCGTCCCCAACGCCCTTTTGCTACAGACTGGCTAGTTGATGTTCTGCCTGGGTTTTTTGACCGCTCGCTGGCACGAATTGGCTTGAGCCATTTGAAATGGCTGGTTCTGTTTCTTCTGGTGATCTCGATTCCGCTGATTATTACCCCACTCAAGGTTTGGCAACAGGGTGTTGTTGCTTTTTTACTTTTAGCGATCGGGCAAGTGGTTGTGCGGGCGGAAAACCGCGTTTCTGACAAACAAATTAGTGAGTATTACCACTTATTTTTAGTGTGGTTGAGTTTAGTGACCACATCTCGGTATCTTTACTATCGCCTCAACTACACTCTCAATTTTGATGCCTTTCTCAATGGCTTATTTTGTGTGCTGTTGTTGGTGGCTGAACTGTATGCCATCCTGACGCTAGTTCTGGCGTATTTTCAAACCCTGCATATTCAAGACCGTGAACCTGTAGATTTGTCGGCATATCCTCAAGACCAGTGGCCCAAGGTGGATATCTATATTCCTACCTACAACGAAGATGTGGAAATTGTCCGCAAAACGGCAATAGGAGCCATCGCAATTGACTATCCAGCCGACAAAAAACATGTGTATGTTTTGGATGATGGTCGAGCCGAAAAATATAAAGCTCGTCGCGAGAAGTTGCGGAAAATGTGTGAAGAAGTTGGCTGCACCATGATGACGCGGGATAATAACGAACATGCCAAGGCGGGGAATATTAATACCGCGTTTCGCCGCACGAAGGGGGATTTGGTGATGATTCTTGACTGTGACCATATTCCGCTGCGAGATTTTCTCAAACATACCGCCGGCTTCTTTTTTGATCCAAAAGTGGCATTTGTCCAAACACCTCACTGGTTTTTTAATCCTGATCCTTTTGAACGGAACTTGCGTACAGATGGCAGGATTCCGGTTGGTAATGAACTTTTTTATAAGGTACTTCAAAAAGGGAATGACTTTTGGAATGCAGCTTTTTTCTGTGGTTCAGCAGCGGTAATTCGCAAAGAATATGCCCTACAGATTGGTGGGATTGCCACGGAGACGGTGACTGAAGATTGTCACACGGCATTCCGATTGCATTCTTTGGGATACAAGTCGATTTACTACGACAAAATTATGATTGCGGGTCTCGCCCCGGAGAACTTTTCCTCTTATGTGGGTCAGCAAGTCCGGTGGGCGCGAGGGATGGCGCAGATTTTGCGGATTGAAAATCCAGTGTTCAACCGTAAGCTAAATTTGACAATTCCACAGCGGATTTGTTATTTCAGTGCTACGTCTCACTTCTTCTACGGCTATCCCCGACTCATTTATGCGATCGCGCCTACCCTATTCTTATTGTTTGGACTTAACCCAATTCAGGGTTTGGGATTAGAAACTTTGGCCTATGCGTTTCCTCATATCCTTCTGTCCCTCAATGCTAACTACATTACCTATAAGCATGTACGCTTTTCGTTCTGGAATGAAATCTTTGAATTTGTCATGGCATTCCAAGCCGGCTATGTCACTCTGATGGCGCTGATAAATCCTAATCTAGGTGAATTTAACGTCACAGACAAAGACATGACCCTGATCAAACGGGAATTTAGCTTCTCCAACTTTGATTGGCAGTCTGTACGGGGTTTGTTAGGAGTAACGGCTCTTGTCGTATTGGGGTTAGGGTCAGTTCCCTTTTGGTTAATCCTGCGTCCGGAGGATGCAGAGGCTGTTTTGGTTAACGCCTTATGGTGTATCTTTAACATGGTTTTATTAATGGCAGCTTTACTTGTTGCCTTTGAACAACCGCAAGAACGCACCGCCCACCGCTTACGGCGACGTCTGGGGGCAACGATTTACAGCTATGACCAAAGTTGGAGTGGCGTGAGTCTGGATGTTTCGGAAACGGGAACTCGCATGATCCTAGAGGTCAAAGGTCAACCGAATTTACCCGATGAAATTGAAGTTGAATTGGTGGGTGATTATGGGGCGAGGGTGATTATGGAGGCTCAGATTGTGGTGGCAAAGTCTATCAATGATCATCAAATGGAATTGGCGGTTAAGTTTATTAATGTCACCCAAGCACAGCGAGATAATTTAACCTTAGTGACGTATTCTGACGTGAAAGAATGGTATTCGCAAACACGGGAATATGTGGATAAACCGTTGCAGTCTTTAGGATTTTTGGCTACAGGTCTTTTCCGTGCATTCCAAGAATTTAAAGTGGAAAAAGGGAGTGCCAAAGTCCGCAAGCGGGTTCAAGCCTCAGCTCAACTGTTTTGGGAAGGAGACTTTTATTTGGCAACTGTGACAGCAATTGGTACGGGAAGCTTGCAGTTGGAATTGGATGATTCTATCACATCGAATGCCAAATTACTTCAACCCAATAACTTAAATAAAATGCAGCAAGAAAAACCCTTAGTTGGTTTGCTTTTAAGTCAAGATCCCCTAAGCCAATCGCGGGAGCGATTTTTAACCCAAATCCTCTCATTAGAAATCCTGGTTCCTGGTGATAGCAGTAGTTCTGCGCCTAAGAAAATTGCTCTAGAGTTAAGTTTTCCTGAGCAATTTAAGGATCGGCAGGCGGCTAAAGTGAAGGAGCTAGTTAGAGTATTGCATTGATGATAGCCCTTAGTTTTCATGGTATGTGGCGCAACGATGAGAGTAGAGACGTTGCATGCAACGTCTCTACTTTTCGGTTGCACAAAAGATGTGACTCGCGCCCGCCCCGACGCAGGTTTCTAGAACTTAAATACTGCTAACTAAAGCGCTGAAGTGGGAACGTTAACATCGTAACCCACCTTATGGGACGAAGAGGTCAAACCAATGGTCATTTTTTGGTAAGTTCTGCCCTCTTAGTCTAAATTCCAGTAAGTAGATGGGAACAATTAATTGAACTGTATTGATTCCCACCCCATCTGGAGTCAAGACAGCATCTGTCCAATCCGATGAGCCAGTGCAGCTACATTGTTCCCTTACCGACTTACCAACTGTTGAATCACAGAGGTTTGCTGCTCAATCACCGTCGTCTGCTTCTGAGACAGAGCAATCAAAGATGTAATTGACTCTTGTTGCACCTCATGCATCGTTTGCATTTCTTTAATCTGTTCTTTAAGCTCCTGGATTACTTCCTTGAGTTCCTGAAGTTGAAAAAAAACTTCTTCTGTGGGTTCCATACCTTAACCAATTACCGCTTTAGCTTTATCAACATATTTAGAAAAAACATCCCAACCGTTATAGCCGCCATTCACCAATTTTCTGACTTTGCGCCAATCTCCCACCTTTGCGGCAGTGGCGACTCCTCTATCTTTGAAGTAACAAGCTAGTATCTTAGCAGAAATTGTCGATTTGCAGGAACTGCCAGCCCTCAATTTTCATATTTTCCGCTGTATTACGGAATTGTTTGTATTTTTCTCCATGAGAAAAAAATTCTTCAACGGCGGCTGAAATGGCTACGGCTTGACTCAAGCCGAACGCTGACCATCCGACAATTTCCTTGATCTTAGGATTAGTGCTGTTGAATCCCACCATGGCAGGGACGATAACACCACCGATAATCGTCAGTAGCCTCAGCGAGTGATGGCGATCGCGTTCCTTTGTTGCCCGTCCTTCCAACCACAGCACTTGATCTAGCCATCGGGATTTCATAAACTCCTTTTTCAAGGGGGGTAAGTCAGTTTCATCGATTAATTTACCCAGGTGGTTCCTAAGATATTGACTATAAGAGTTCTTTTTTGCCACGTTCTATACCTATACCAACGCTTATTCCCACCTTATCTGGAGTCAATTTATTCCGGCAATACAACTGGCGGGAAAGAAAGCATCTGCCCAATCATAGGAGCCAGTGCCGCTGCACCTTTACTCATATCAATAGCGTGCAAAAGTCCCGATGCTACTAAATCTATAGCTCGCTCATCCGCTACCTCTCCCCTGCAACGCGGCTGCCAATTTATCCGCCGTTCGTCCACTCCCGGCTAAGACAATCGCAGGTCGCTTGGCTTTCACACTTTGCGCCACATCCTGCCAGGTAATCTCGCCGCCATTCACAACAATCGTAACCGAGGGTAAACCTTTTGCTAAATAACTACCAATCTGAGATAACCAGGGTGATTCATCTCCCCAATTGCTGCCTGGAACTAATACAAAGTGCGTGTGATTGGGCTCTAGCATCGCCGCATCAGCATTCACACTCTTAACACCAGGCAGGATAACCGTACCAATGGCGGCGACACCAATTAAGGGGAATGTTGCACGAATTATTGTCCGCGCTTGACCAATAAATTGCATAATTCCCGCATCCGTACCCCCATCCACAACTGCCATTCCCAGTTGTTCAGCCAGAGGCGCAATCACTTCGATAAAAAGATGTCGCAAGTCATTTTTGTCAGACTCACTAATCTTACTCGCCCCACCCACCAGGGCTAGGGTAGGGCGTGGTTGCTCAAAACCGAGCTGGTGCAATGCCGCCTTCAAGGCAGTAAAACTGTGGACTTGAACAACATGGGCTATGAGGTTATTGTTAAAGGTCAAAGTATTGGTGTTTTCCATTTAACTAAATCTAGGGAGAAAATATTTCAACCATCAGTTTAACCGTGCCGCGAGGGCAATGGTCTGAGGATTAAGCCATGTCAATCATGATGATCAATAAGGATGGGTTACTCCAGTGAACTTGGCAACCCTACCTTCACGGCTTTTCCCTCTATTTATTACTCCCGGTTGTTTGCTTATTTCACAAACAAGTTGCACTCATTTTTTCAATTAATTAATATCCGTCCCGGTGGGGCGGCGATGAGTGTTTTCTCCATACTTGCGATCACCACCGCCAAAAATGTGGCGATCGCACTCAGGATTAGCACCACTAAGCTAACATTTAGTTTATAGGAATCACACCTTGACAGAGTAAAGAGAATATGTTTCGGAGGGCGGGTTTAGTCAAGTTATCAGTTTTTGCCCAACGTTATCAGTAAAACCCGCCCCTACAAAAATTGCCTGTGTCGCACCAATTGTGCCGCTAATTGAATCGCTGCTTTCATGCTTGTAGCATTGGCAATTCCCTGACCTGCAATATCATAAGCCGTACCGTGATCCGGAGATGTTCGCACAAAAGGTAGACCAATCGTTGTGTTAACCGCACGGTCAAATGCCATGAGTTTAACTGGAATTAAGCCTTGGTCATGGTAAAGTGCCAAATAAGCATCGGGTAGATTAGGAATTTCTGGATTATCGTACCAGGCTTGACCCGCTTTGACCCAAAGGGTATCGGGTGGTACGGGTCCATCCAATTGCAGCTGAGGACGTTGCTGTCGTTCCTGTTCTAGCCAGGGAATCAACCAGTCTTTTTCTTCATTTCCTAGCTGTCCCTGTTCGCCACTGTGGGGATTTAACCCAGAAATGGCAATGCGCGGGGTTTCTACACCAAAATCCAAGCGTAAGCACTCCACCAGTAAATCCAGTTTAGACCTCATCAAGTCTGGGGTTAAGGTATGGGGGACTTGATGCAAGGGAATATGGGTTGTCGCTAAGAGTGTTCGCAATAGCCACCCGGTATGAGGCGATCGCGCCACGAATACCATACCGAATCGCTGCACACCAGCAGATTCTGCCAGGACTTCGGTTTGACCCGGATACTCATGTCCGGCGGCTTTCCAGAATGACTTGGCAATTGGCGCGGTGACAATCCCCTGAAACTCACCCGCTAAGGTTTGCGCGATCGCACTCTTGAGGTAAGCAAAACTCGCACCACCACTCACCGCATTTCCTAACCCCGGAGTAATTTGATCTTCTCTTGAGGTGTCTAGGGGAATATCTAAAATTGATAGGGTATCCGGTTCAGCTAGAGGCGTGGTTGGGTGCAACTGTTGCCGTAGTTGATTATACGCCGCCTGTAACAAACAGCGACTGCCAATGACAGTTATTTCAGCATCCTGAGTAATCTCCTCATCCGCCAACGCCTTGAGTACCACCTCTGGACCTATTCCAGCCGGATCACCCAAGGTGAGTGCTAAGCGGGGACGCCCTAGGGGTTGACGCATCGGTTGTGTAAACAAATGTTTCTCAGTTTTCATTTTGGATTTGAACCCAATCACGATAATCTTAAACTTAGAGCCTGCTAAAGCGATCGCAAGAGGAGATAAGACATGAGCGCTGAAATTTTTAATGCTGCCGTACTATCCTTTACCCTAATTCTCGTGGGTATGGGTTTGGGCTTTTTGTTACTCAAAATCCAAGGCGGCGAAGGGTAACCTGATGGGGAAGCTGGGGGAGCTTGTCGAGACATCACTCCCCAAAAACCAGCTTCCCTCTAAGGTCGCCAAGGGTCACGCACCATGCCCTTGAAGGTCGTGAAGGGTCAAAACTTCTCTATATTTGAGCATCATTGAAGCCTTTCTGATAGAATCTTATAGAAACGTTAAGTTTACAGGCAAAAAGTTTATAAATGAACTTGTTGGTCGTCGGTGCAACAGGCACTTTAGGAAGACAGGTGGTTCGTCGGGCGCTGGATCAGGGTCATCAGGTACGCTGTATGGTTCGCAGCCCTAGGAAAGCCACGTTTTTAAAAGAATGGGGAGCCGAAGTGGTTCAAGGGGATCTGTGTGAACCACAGACGTTACCACCTGCTCTTGAAGGCATAACTGCCATTATAGATGCAGCAACCTCTAGACCAACAGGACCTCTAACCATTAAACAGGTAGACTGGGATGGCAAAGTGGCGCTGATTCAAGCGGCTGTGGCGGCGGGAGTGGAACGCTTTGTCTTTTTCTCAATTCTCAATTGTGAAAAATTTCCCCGTGTGCCGCTGATGGAGATTAAGCGGTGTACTGAAGTATTTCTGGCGGAATCGGGATTGAACTACACTATCTTGCAACCCGCCGGCTTTATGCAAGGACTGATTATGCAGTATGCTGTGCCAATTTTAGAAGGACAAGCGGTTTGGATTACGGGGGAAGCGGCGCCCACCGGTTATATGGATACTCAGGATATTGCTAAATTTGCGGTTCGCGCTCTTGAGGTTCCGGAAACAGTAAATAAAACCTTTCCAGTTGTGGGAACACGGGCGTGGCGAGCTGATGAGATTATAAATCTATGTGAGCGCTTGTCTGGTAAGGATGCCAGAATTGCCCGACTCCCGCTTAATTTCTTGCGAGCAATGCGCCAGATTACCCGATTTTTCCAGTGGGGTTGGAATATCGCAGATCGATTGGCATTCACGGAGGTGATAGCCACGGGGAAACCGATGACAGCTTCAATGGATGAGGTTTATCCGGTTTTTGGTCTTGATCCGAAAGAAATAACCACCTTGGAAGCATACCTGCAAGAGTACTTTAGCCGAATTATGAAGAAGCTTAGGGAAATTGATTACGAGAAGAGCAAAGCGAAGAAGAAGAAGAAGAAGACGCCGATGAAAAAACCTTAAGTTCTGATGGGTGATGGGGCTGACTTTTCATGGGATCGGTAAAACCTCTCTGGAAAACCTCTATCCATCCCCCCTAGCCCCCATCCCCCCTAGCCCCCATCCCCCCTAGCCCCCATCCCCCCTAGCCCCCATCCCCCCTAGCCCCCCTTTGAAAGGGGGGTATAAAGGGGGGTATAAAGGGGGGTATAACGGGGGGTTAGAGAGAGAAGGCTTTGAATTCTCTCCCTCTCCCAGATGTAACTCGCACCCGCCCTGAGTGAATGTAAACGTTTTAATTGGCACAGATTGTCGCTTTTTGGTGTAAGCTTTCTCGTCAAGGGGGTCTAAGTTGAGCGAGCAAGTCTTATCCAAATGGCTACAACGAAGATAATTATGTATGACACGGACTGGTGAATGTGGGCAAAGCAGGGATTATCTATAACGACTATAAACCTGTAGCTTGTCGGGTAGCACAGGAGCTACAAGAGCAGCTAATGGCTACAGGTTGGGACGTGTATATGGCAACGGGTGTTGGCGGACTTTTAGGCTATTCCCGTCCCGATTCTCCAGTGTGTCATACACCCATAGATAAGCTGGCGGCGCCTGGATTTGATGAAACGATGGCGTTTGCGATCGTTCTGGGCGGAGACGGTACAGTGATGGCGGCGTTTCGTCAAGTGGCGCCCTTTGGGATTCCGTTGCTGGCGATTAATACCGGTCACATGGGATTCCTCACCGAGGCTTACCTAAATCAACTTCCCCAGGCGATGGAACAGGTGATGGCGGGGGAGTATGAGATTGAAGAACGAACCATGCTGTTGGTGCGGGTGGTGCGGGATGAATGTATGTGGTGGGAAGCCCTGTGTTTGAATGAGATGGTATTACACCGGGAACCTTTGACCTGTATGTGCCATTTTGAGGTGCAAATTGGGCGTCATTCTCCTGTGGATATTGCTGCAGATGGGGTGATTATTTCGACTCCGACGGGTTCAACGGCTTATTCCCTGAGTGCGGGGGGAACGGTTGTAACTCCTGGGGTGCCGGTGTTGCAGTTGATGCCGATATGTCCTCATTCTTTGGCGTCGAGAGCGTTAGTGTTTGCGGATACGGAACAGGTGAAGGTGTTTCCGGCGACGCCGAATCAGTTGGTGATGGTGGTGGATGGGAATGCGGGCTGTTATGTGTTACCGGAGGATCACGTACAGGTTGAGCGATCGCGCTATTCGGCTCGATTTATTCGCTTGCAACCGCCTGAGTTTTTCCGGGTGTTGCGTGAGAAGTTGGGGTGGGGATTACCTCATATTGCTAAACCGACATCGGTGGAGTTACCTTAGTTTGTGCTTTGGGATAAGTTCATTTTCTTGGCTTGATGCGACTACCAGTAGGTGTTTTTTTCGAGGAGTCAAAATTTGAGGCTGTATTCCTTACTGGGTCAGGGATACAGCCTTTTTCGCAGATCAGGAGGCGGTCGCCATGGCTGAAAGGCTTATTCAGAAAGGATTTGAGGCGTTTTTGTGGTAGAGGGGTTGTCAAAACCGAGGGCTGAAATGCTATATTTAGAGGAGGTAGTCGCCATTGAACCTTGAAAACTAAATACAGCAAGCGTTTCAGAGGTCGGCAGGTCAAAATCCTCTATAATCCCTATCAGGGATTGAAATCTGGGTTCCACTCGCGCCATCGATAGTAGCGATAGGTCAAAATCCTCTATAATCCCTATCAGGGATTGAAACTTCCCAGTCGTAGCGGTAGCCGTAAACCTGGCATCAGGGTCAAACTCCTCTATAATCCCTATCAGGGATTGAAACAGAAACACCCATTTAAGTAAGGGCTTGGTTACCAAGCCCCTACAATTGCCGACAATTGGCGAAATCCTCTATAACTCCCATCAGCGATAACCAAAACCGAATACCATGTCCCCACTACTTGACAAAACAACCGATCAACGCATTGTTCATCAGGGAACCTGGGAACAGTTTAAGTGTATTCAAACGGGTTTTGATGGTTCTTCTGGAGTGCGCCTCTGTTATTATGAAGGGATGATCGAGATTCTCATGCCGGGGCAAGATCATGAAACATTTGCTCGTATTATTAGTTACTTAATCACAACGTTTCTGGTTGAACAGGGAATCTTTTTCAAGCCTACAGGGGCAATGACTCAGGAAAAACCCGGCGTTGTTTCCGCCCAAGCTGACGAGTCTTTTTGTATCGGAAGTGTCAAGCTGATTCCGGATTTGTCAATTGAAGTCGTTTTCACCAGTGGAGATACCAGTAAATTAGAACGCTATCAAGCTTTGGGCGTTCCAGAGGTTTGGTTTTGGCAAGATGGATTACTGAAGCTTTATCATCTTGGAGATGGTGGCTATCAACCCATTGAACGCAGCCAGCTATCTGGATTGAGTGAACTTGATATTGACTGGCTGAGACGGTGTATTTTGATGGCGGAAACTGATGCAGGCGAAGCGATTCGGGCATTTCGACGCGGGATTTAGCGCCTAGAGTTTGGCTAGTCGGTGGGCAATGCCCACCCTACTATTCAATCGCCTGTTGTAGCATAGCTTTGTTGAGTGCAGGGGATCGCATAAGATAGATTTTCTATTTTATCGGGTAACGGTTTCTGGAATCAATATAGTGGCATAGAATTCCCCAAAACATTAGTGGATCATGTTTTTCCCAGTTTCTTTGATATTCATACTGAATTAGTTGCCGATTCTCGCAGTAAGTTTATTGGCTGTGTTGGGGACATAAATTTTCGGATTATGGGGGAAGTTAACTCGGAGACAATTCAGCAAATTAATGCTTTAGCTGATTTTGCTCTCTATTCTGGTATGGGGCGGAAAACAACGATGGGAATTGGGATGGAGAGGGGCTGGGGGAGAGGTCAAAACTTTCAATTGATTTACCACACAGTCGTCTGAAGACGACTTAAGCTTTGAGCCAGGGATTTGAATCCCTGGCTGGCTAACGCGAGTAGTGCAATTTTAAATAACCATTTTCCTGTGCGAATCCGATAAAATTTGAATCCCTGGCTGGCTAACTGAGTTAAAGGGCTCGCATCCCTGACTACAAACCCAACGAATCCAATTCCCGGTAATCCGGTAATGTCGTATCAATCGCCATCCCATCGCGAATCACCACGCGATCGCACTGAGTACGTGATAACAATTCACTATAACTGCGCCCCTTAAACCAAACCAAATTCGCCGCCAAACCCACACCAATCCGCCCCACATTCCCCAACCCCATCAAATCCGCCGCCGTTTTCGTCACCATCGCCGGAGACTCTCCATACAACATATCCAAATGAGCAATCCTCACCCCTTGACTAAACACCTCCAAAACATCATGATCTCCAAACCCAAAAAACGGATCACGACAATTATCACTCGCTAACGTCACCCCAATCCCAGACTCCTGTAACTCCTGAATCACCGTCACCCCACGCCAACGCGGTGTTCTCCCCAACTTCCGATCCTGTAAATACAGATTCGACAACGGTAAACTCACCACCCCAATCCCCGCCTCCTTCACCAGCGTCAACGTCTCCGCCACCACCTCCGGCGACTGCACCGCCAAACTACAACAATGTCCACAAACCACCTGTCGCCCAAACTGACAACCCAACGCCGCCTCCGCCACCTTCCTTAAACAAATCGACTCCGGATCATCCGTCTCATCCGTATGAAAATCCAGCGCCAAATCCCGTTCCTGCGCCATCCGAAACACCTGATCCAACTGCGCCTCTAAATCAGGATTCATATACGCCACGCCCCCCAAAACACCCCCCAATTCCGCCACCAAATCCGCCAACCTTACCCCTTCCGGCGTCAAATAATAATCCAGCGACACCAACGCCACCGCCTGCAAAACCAACCGATTCGCCCACTCCTGCTGCAACTGCTTAAACACCCCAAAACTAATCCCCGCCTGTTCCCCAAACGCATCAATATGAGTCCGAATCGCCTGAGTACCATGGGCGTAACTACACCTCAACCCAAACTCCATCCGGCGATAAACATCCTCAGCTTGCCAATACCGCAAACTATCCTGTTTCACCCTATCCAACGCACTATCAAACGTTCCATCCGGATTCGGCGTGCGTTGCCAAATATGCCCCTTATCCAGATGAGTATGCAAATCCACAAACCCCGCCCAAACCTGTCCCCCCTGCACATCCACCACCGCCGCATCTCCCACCGGCACAGAATTCGCCCGAACCACCTGCGCCACCTTCCCCTCAGCCACTTGAATATCCACCAAACACAACCCCTCAGGCGTTTTACTCTCCAAAATCGACGCATCCTCAACCTGTAACATTGAGATTGGCACACGAGCATTTTTCAGCCAATAGCACGTTTCTGATGGAATCACACTCATCAACTTTCCCCCTCAAAGCACCTAAAATATTATATCCTCGTCCGTAGTTTGTAGTTTGTAGTAAGGGCTTTAGCCTATCCAATGATCACAATATCAACACCACCTTATCAATAAAACCAATTTCTACAGAAAAAGGGCATATTTTGTTGATCAGTTATTGGTTAATATAAAGCAAATTCTGTCCTTCGTTTATTGGTAAAATATGGCAGATTTTTTGTTCACTTATCGGTGAAGTATGGCGAGTTTTTTGTTCGTTTATTGGTAAAATATGGCAGATTTTCTTGTTCACTTATCGGTGAAGTATGGCGAGTTTTTTGTTCATTTATTGGTAAAATATGGCAGATTTTTTTGTTCACTTATCGGTGAGGTATGGCGAGTTTTTTGTTCATTTATTGGTAAAATATGGCAGATTTTCTTGTTCACTTATCGGTGAGGCAGGGCGGGTTTCGTTGTTCAGTTAGTTCTAACTAGCCAAATTTAGTCCCTAAACCCGCCCCTACATTATCTAACCCTCCTACAATTATTCCCAAACCCATCTACCGATTCCCCATGACGATCAAAAACCCCCTAATCCTTTGGACATCCCTCAGCCTAAACCTACTCTTTATCATCCTCTTCAGTATCCTAATCATTCGCAGAGGCGGCATTCCCTATCTCGTCCGTAAACTCCCCTTTCCTCAACAAGTCGAACAAACCGTAAAAATCGCCCGTCGTCGCAACACCTATCAATCAACCTATCACCATATCCGGAAACAGATGTTTGAACAACTCCCCAACTCCGAAACAGAAATTATCTTCATCGGCGATAGTCTCACCGATCAAGGCGAATGGGCAGAACTCCTGGGAAACACCAATATCCGCAATCGCGGCATATCTGGAGACACCACCGACGGCGTACTCAATCGCCTCGATGAAATCACCGCATCCCAACCCAAAAAACTCTTTCTGATGATTGGTGCTAATGACTTATGGAATGAACAAAAACTCGCCACCGAAATCGCCCAAACCTATCGACTTATCCTGGAGAAAATTCAACAGCAAACCCCAGAAACTCAAGTCTTTATTCAAAGCCTCTTACCCATGAACACTCTCCAATATCCCATCAGCGTCAACAACTCAGATATTATCGCCGTCAATCGCCACCTGCAAAACCTAGCCAGCGAATTTTCCCACACCTACATTGATTTACATCAACATTTTACCAACGATCAGAAACAATTAGACCCCCTATACACCGTTGACGGTGTGCATTTAAACGGCAAAGGATACCTAAACTGGGCTAAAATTGTTAATCCTTACGTCAACGAATAAGTACCTGAACAGAGGAACTAATCACAGAGACAATTCTAAATGAATAACCAAGCTACACTCTATTTCTTTTGTGGAAAAATGGCAGCTGGAAAATCCACATTAGCCAAACAACTAGCCAATAACCATGATGCCATTCTGCTAATTGAAGATGACCTACTGTCCCAACTATATCCCGAAGAAATTATTGATATACCTAGTTATATTAAATATTCTTGGCGTCTCAAAACCGCCATTTCCGCTCACATCTGTACTCTTTTATTAAATGGCATCTCAGTTGTTCTAGATTTTCCCGCCAATACCCAAAATCAACGTCAGTGGTTTCGTCAGCTTATCGAGAGAACTAATGCTACGCACGAGCTTCATTTTATCGATGCAACCAACGAACTATGTAAACAACAGCTAAAGAAACGGAGCCAGAATAAACCAGACGGAGCAGCATTTACCAGCGATGCCGAATTTGAGGCAATAACAAAATACTTTCAGGCTCCTGTAGAAGCAGAAGGATTCAATATCATCAGGTATGAACGCGGCTAATTATTACACGATCAAAAATTATCCACTTTGCTAAGTTAACTAAGTTGGGAATAACCGATAAAATAGGTCAACCTCCAAAAGGTAGATTTCAGTATGATTTCTCTCCTACTTACCCAGCCAATCAAAAATCTATCCTGCGAGTCATGATTTCATTGCCTGATAGTTTCTACTATTGAGATAGGTTTAATTCCTGAAAAAATTAACCCCTTACCGAATTAACAAAGGTTTATATGCGAATTTTCACACCAAAACTCCTCACAGGTACAATGCTAAGTGTCGTACTTTGTGCCATTGCTGGGACTCCTGCGATCGCACGTCCCCTGAGTGAAGGTCAACTCACCCCCAATACCACCGAAGCTGAATCCGTGCAACCGGAACAAGGAGAAGTTGTCCGGCTTGTCTCTAATTTTGCCACGATTGAAATGAACAATGGCGAAACCAAAACAATTCCCGTTGCCCGTTGGAAACTAGATCAATTAGAACCCGGAACCAACGTATGGGTGGCTTATGGTCGAATTGTCGCCATTGATTCTCAGGATAAACGCCTCAACAACAACATCCTAGCTCAAGCTGATTATGCTACAGCGATGCAAGGTCGAGTTGCCAATATCACCGGTAGCATCGCCAGGGTTAAATTGAGAAATGGGGACACGGTAAACATCGGTTTATCCAGAGCCCAACTCGGACAAATTCGTCCTGGAACTCAAGTCATGGTCAACGATAGAAGCATCGTTGATATGAATTCCATGAGTAACAATCGGATGAAACCCGACATGATGAGGATGGGAGCCGGCGCCCCCAGGGAAGGTCGAGTTGCCAGTATCACCGGTAATATCGCTAGTATTGAATTAGAAAATGGGGACACGGTAAACATCGGTTTATCCAGAGTTCAACGCGGACAAATTATTCCCGGAACTCAAGTGATGATCAACGATGGGCGCATCGTCGAGATGAATCCCATGAGTAACAATCGGATGAAACCCGACATGATGAGGATGGGAGTCGGCGCCTCCATGCAAGGTCGAGTTGTCAGTATCACCGGTAATATCGCTAGTATTGAATTAGAAAATGGGGATACGGTAAACATCGGTTTATCCAGAGCTCAACTCGGACAAATTATTCCCGGCACTCAAGTGATGGTCAACGATGGACGCATCATGGAAATCGAGTCGATGTCTCAGTAGTTGTTGAGGGAAGAGGGAACAAGGAACAATTTCTGATCGGATTTCTTCCCCTGCTTCCCCTGCTTCCCCTGCTTCCCCTGCTTCCCCTGCTTCCCCTGCTTCCCCTGCTTCCCCTGCTTCCCCTGCTTCCCCTGCTTCCCCTGCTTCCCCTGCTTCCCCTGC
>NZ_JAVKEW010000180.1:0-7907 GCF_040226375.1 Coleofasciculus sp. G2-EDA-02
TCCTAATTAATTTAGGTAAAAGCTTGGAGAGCTACCCAAAAAAAGGGGTTCTAGATATTAAGTGATATTCTAGTTGACTTCGGGTAGGACATAATTGTGTAAGACCTAATTAGAGGTGACTCGAAAGGGCGATGATTAGCTCAAGAATCTCCCGCGTTTTAACCGGGAGAGTGTCAATGTGGCTAATAATCTGTCCGGTATAGGCTTGCATTCTCAGTCGTTCTGCTTTTAAATATTGAACGAAAGCGACTCCCCCTAAAATAACCGAAGCGCCTAACGCCACACTAACGCCAGCTAGGAGTCGTCTTTGAGCACGGGTTCTGGCTTTGCGTCCCCCATCAATATACTCTCGCTGAAGTTGGGTGGGTTTTGGTTCGATTTCAGCGTTAGTGGTGAACCATTGTTCGGCGGCTTCTAGTTCGCTTCCCCTGAGTAAAAGGTGGTTATTGCGTTGTTTCTTATCCCACTCGGTCGCTAGTTGTTGCAAGCGGGTATGTTGCTTAATATGGTCTAAATCAGTATCTAGGGTTTTGAGTAGGGACTCAAATGCGCCGTTAAAATCATCGGTTTCGCGAAAGAATACCCAGTTCAGTCTTGCTAACTCTGGATGCACTCCTTTGAGAGAATCGTCCCGTAGCACAATTGGGATGATGCGTTTGCCGCGTTGAACGGCATATTCAAGTTCTTGGGTACAGCATTCAGATTCAATGGCATGGGGACTAATAAAGAAGATACAGGTGTGGGCTGCTGCAATTTCTGTTTCTGTCTGGGTTAGAGGTTTTTCTTCCCAGTTCACCCAAATATCCCGCTTCTCCCGGTTGAGGGCTTCATAGATTCTCTGAATTGAGTTTTGATCTCGACAGGAGTAAGAAATAAAAATGTCAGCCATGTTTTGTCATTTGTCCTTCATTATTTGTCCTTCGTTGCATCATCTGCTGCCGTAAGCTTTATTCTTCACTTATGACTTCTTACAAAGGGAAGTTGAATTGGTTTGCAGATAGTCTTGTACCCAATTACAACCCGCTACGATGAGATTGTTGAGTAATTGTTCATCCAAATTCTCTAAATTCCAGAGAATCATGGTGTCGTTTTTATCGGTCGATGCTAGGATTTTGCCATCCGCACTGAAACTGAGATGGTCTACTCCGGCTTGATGTCCTTTCAAGGTGACGACTTCTGTGCCATCTAGCGTCCAAATTTTCACCGTACCGTCTAAACTGGCTGTGGCTAGGAATTGACCATCGGGTCGAAAGGTGACGCGATAGACGCGATCGCGATGTCCTTTTAGAGTCTGGAGTAATTTACCCTTACTCGTCCACAGTTTCACGGTTTGGTCATCACTGGCGGTGGCAAGGATTTGACCATCGGGGGAGAAGCTGACACTGCCAATGGCGACGTCATGTGCCTGAATCGTCCGTTGTAGAGACGCGCCATGGCGCGTCTCTACATCAAGACGCCAGAGTTTCACGGTGCCATCGGTACTGGCGGAGGCGAGGGTTTGACCATCGGGAGAGAAGCTGACATTTAAGACCATACCCTGATGACCTTCGAGAGTCTGCAACAGTTCACCATTACGCTTCCAGAGTTTCACGGTTTGGTCTTGACTCCCTGAGGCAAGATACTCTCCATCGGGAGAAAATTGTACCGTCCAGACGATCCCCTCATGCCCGTTTAGCGTCTGTAATTCTTTGCCGTCTTTTGTCCAGAGTTTCACGGTTTGGTCGTCACTGGCTGAGGCAATGGTTTCACCGTCGGCAGAAAAACTGACACTTTCCACCCAATCCTGATGTCCAGACAGGGTGTTCAATTTCTTACCTTCTCGACTCCAGAGGCTGACATCAATTCCCGATGCGATCGCGATTAAGTCCCCATTCGGGCTAAAACTGGGACTAAGACCAGATCGGGGGAAGGTTTTGACTAAGGGATTGTCCAGTTTCCAGAGTTTCACGGTTCTATCATCACTCGCTGATGCTAGGGTTTGCCCATCTGGAGAGAAATCTACACCAAATACCTGACTGCTATGTCCGGTGAGGGTATTTAGTAGGGTTCCCTCCCGATCCCACAGTTTGATGGTTTTGTCTTTACTACTCGTGGCAAGGCGTTGACTATCCGGGCTAAATGTCACCTGCCAGATGCCATCCTTGTGACCGGTTAGCGTTTGCAGTTCTTCTCCCTCAATCGTCCAGAGTTTCGCAGTTTTATCCTGACTGGCGGTGGCGATGAGTTGACCATCCCCGGAAAAACTCACACTTGTGACCTCTCCTTGGTGTCCTTTCAGGGTTTGTAATTCTTCACCCTCAATTGTCCAGAGTTTCACTGTCTGATCGGCGCTAGCCGATGCCAACTGTTGACCGTCAGCCGAGAAGCTGACACTGATAACTGGGGCATTATGTCCGCTTAAGGTTTTTAGTAATTCCCCCTCTTTTGTCCACAGTTTTACTGTCCCATCCTGGCTGGCTGAGGCAATCATTTGGCTATCGGGGGAAAAACTGACGTGGTAAATATCATTATCATGGGCATTAATACTATGTAGATTCGCCCCATCTTTTGTCCACAGGTTTACTGTCCCATCCCGGCTAGCGGAGGCAATCATTTCACCATCAGGGCTAAAGCTGACCTCTCGGACGCGATCGCGGTGTCCTTCTAGGGTTTTGATTAAACTCCCATCTCGCTGCCAGAGTTTAATTGTATGGTCACTACTGCCGGAGGCAATAAGTTCACCGTCTGGGCTAAAACTAACGCTACGAACTTTATTCGTATGTCCGTCTAATTGATTTGATTGATTCACCCAATAGATGGATTGAAGTAAAGCCGTGGAAATCGTTGAATGCAGTTGAGGGTTTTGGCTAACCCAATTCGCTTGTTGCAGCGTTTTAGCCGCCTCTAGAGATTCTAAGAGGGCAGGAAATTTTTGCTGGGAAACGAATAAAGCATCGGAGGTGGTACTTTGGACAATAAGCTGTTCTTGCTGGGCTTGGACAAAAAGTCGTTGCGATCGCTGATATTGCCAGAACGCCACGAGTCCTAAAAGAGTAGACACTCCCAGTGCTACACTCACCCCAACAATAGACCGTTTTGCCTGACGGGTTACCCATTGACGACTCACCCCAACGTATTCCCGATGCAAGGGTGTGGGAAATGGTTTTTGTTCAGAACTCCACACCAGCCAGGATTCGGCGGTTGTGAGTTCACTTCCGTGTAATAACAGGCTAGTATTGCGTCCTTTTTTCTCCCATTCCATCGCTTGCACTAACAAGCGTGTATGTTCTTGGGTATCCAGTTTATGGTTATCAATGGCTTGCAGCAGTTCTTGAAACGCCTGCTCAAAATTTGTCCCCTCGCGAAAATCAATCTGGGGGGATTTTGCCATCTCTGGATGTACGGCTTCTGGGTCAACATCCAAATATAAAATCGGCAGAATTCGTTTATGGTGTTTTAGGGAACAGTCTACCTCAACACCGCACTCTTTGGATGCCACGGAATCCGGGCTAATCACAAAGACGATATTATTCGATTCTTCGATTCCTTTATAGATTTCTTGTCGCCAATCAGCGGTTAGGGGAATGCCTTCCCAATCCACCCAAACCTCACGATTTGCGTTTTTAAATGCCTCCCGGAGTTTGAGGACAAATTCCTTATTACGCCGGGAGTAAGAAATAAAGGCTTCTTTCATAAGTTCCACACCCACAAATGTCCAGGTTCTATGAATCGGTGTCGGTGAGCATCGTTATTCTTGGGAGGTGGAAGCCTCTGGGGAGGTGAACTGTAGTGCCCCTTGGATGGCATTATCTTTTGTGCGATCGCTCCCATCACAGATTAATGCCATCTGCCAGTAATAATCTTTTCCAGTTTCTAGAGATAGGGTGTTGGGGAGAGTGATTTCAATCTCACCGCCTTCTTTGGGAATCTCAATCATCGTTTGATGCACTGGATTCCAACTCTGATCAACCAGGAGAAATTCGGCGGAGGTGACTGTGGTTTCTGGCACTTGCCATGAGAGTGTCAGTGGTGAGTTAAGCGCCACTAAATAAACTCCCGGTTCCTTTGTTGACATCAATGGGGTAATTGTTGCTTCACCACATCCAGCACCGCGTAACCCAGCGCCGCGATCGCGCGATGGTGAAAGCTGGGCTGTCAAAACGTTTACATCTTCATTTGACTGGGCTTGTAGCGGGGGTTGCCAGCCGATCCCCATGACCCAGATTGTGGTGAATACCCCGGTTACCAGACTCAAAGACTTAAAAGACTTTAATCTATCCATTGGTAGATGTGTGAAACCTAATTGAGACTTATACACCCATAATAATCGAAAACTCCCAGTTTTATCTGGAAAAATAAATTTAAGCTGATCTTCGTCAAAACTTTAAAAAACCCAAAGTTTTTTAAAGTAAATCTTCATAATTATTCTTTAGTGTCGTCTTCTGATAGGCAATGGAGGCGGTAATACCTAGTAATATATATATTACAGATCTAAGGCGACTCCTTAGGTATTTTTGCGCTGTTCTGAATTGTTGTCATTGGTGTGCCAGTAACCATTAACTATCAATCCCCGCTCAAACCCATCGAGACTAGCTGTAGCTTCTGGTTGCAGTGGCTATTGGTGACACTATTAGGTTTTGTGGCAAGTCTATTTTGGATCGAGATTGGAGAAAGACCCGATATCGGTATAATTGAGGGCATCATTGGTGGGACGATAATCGGAGTAGCCCAATGGCTAGTTTTGAGACGACACCTGTCCTCAGCCTGGTGGTGGATTATTGCCAGTCTCCTCGGTTGGGGAGTCATGGGGTTGAGTTCCTTTGGAGTCATCGGTTGGTTTGCTCCTCGAACAATGGGTATTTTCCCTCGGTTGGTTTATGGAGTCATTGATGGAGCAACCTTGGGGCTGATCCTGGGAATGGGACAATGGTGGGTTCTCAGACAGTACGTTACCAAAGCTTGGGGGTGGATTTTTGCCAATATTCTAAACTGGTCGATCAGTTTAGCGGTGGGTTGGATTGTCGGTGGAATTTTGCGCCGCTTCACTCATCTGTTTGTGAGCGAAGTTCTGGGTTTAGGGGTGACGTGGATGTTAGTTGCAGGATTCACTGGAATGACTTTGATTCGATTGCTGCGAGAAGTCCCAATTCCCAAAAGTCGTGGTTGATAACGGACGCGATGTGATGCTTTCCCAACTCCGTTCCCCCCTTTCAAAGGGGGGCTAGGGGGGATGGAGTTGGGATTAGGGGATGAGGGTAAAGCGCCCCGACAATTTTATTTAAATACACCCTTTTTAAACCCTTTTTTTAGCCTCTCGATTATAGAAAATATTCTCGTTTTTTTAGGGGGGTGGGTGAGAAATGGGCATCATCAAGATAAGCTTTGCTAAGATCAACTTGACTCAGATTAGCGTCACTCAAATTAGCCCCACTCAGATCAGCATCACTCAAATCTGCATTATTGAAGTCAGCATGACTCAGATTAGCCCCACTCAGATCAGCGCCACTTAGGATGGTATCCATAAAATTTGAGTAGAGGGCGACCCGAAAAACTTAGTAGACTACAGTTATTAATTAATGCTCGCGGGTCGCCCCGACATGAGAACTAATGGTGTTTCTTTCACGAAAGATGCCAATGATATTATATAGCTGTCGCTATCAAGGTTAGGATTTTCTTGAGGAGCCCAAATGCCACGTACCCATAACAAACCTTCTGCCTTCTGCTTTGGAGCCTTCTGCCTTTTACAATAAATCCCCCGAACTTTATTCGAGGGATCAGGCTCAAGTATTTAATTTCAGTGATGCCAATATACTTAAGCGGGATTGGTTTGAGTTCGCTTCTCTAGGAGAGAGACAATCGAGGCTTTTTCCAAAAGTCCAACCAAAACGCCGTTTTCGCGCACTACAGGCAATTGAGTAAATTGACCTTTCTCAAGGAGCATAATTACTTCTAACAGAGACTGATCAGATTTGACGATCGCATCCAAATCCACAGGCTGTATCAGTTCGCTGACGGGAGTAATCGTCCAGTTTGAGGTGGACACTTTCTTGAGATCATCAACCGCGATCGCGCCGAGCAACTGTCCTTGTTCATCAGTCACCAAGAACTTGCGCCATTCTTTTTTGCCGATAATGTAGTTGTTGGCAAATTCCCGCAGCGACAGGTCGGTTGATATAATCGGACTCTCTGGAATCACCGCATCTTCCGCTTTCAGGTCTTGGAGTTTTTCTTGCAGGGTGGCTGATTGCGCCGACATACCTGCATTTTGCAGCAGGAATACGCCAATTAAGAATGTCCAGAAACTACCAAAGTTACTCAACCCCAAGACAGAAAGGATACCAATACTGATTCCTAACCATCCGACAACTTGACCAACCCGACTGGCAAAAACCACACCGCGATAGGGATTCCCGGTGATTTTCCAAACCAGAGACTTGAGGATATTGCCACCATCTAAGGGTAAGCCGGGAATCAGGTTGAATAGGGCTAAAATTAGATTAATCGAAGCCAGTAGGCTAAGAATCGCTGCCAAAGAACCAGAGACGCCGGTGCTAACGCCTATACCCGTAAATAGGGCAAAAAGGGCTAAACTAACTAAAGGACCCGCGATCGCGACCCAGAAGGCTTCGGCTGGTGTTTGAGATTCTTTCTCTAAGTTGGCTAGACCCCCAAAGAGAAACAGGGTAATCGATTTCACCTCAATGCCTTGGCGAATGGCGACTAAACTATGTCCCAATTCATGGGCTAAAACCGAGGCAAATAGCAACAGGGCGCCCACAAAACCCAGTACCCAGGGTAAGATCCCTGTTAAACCCGGAAACCCACTCAGATACCCCCCAAAGTCAAAGGTGACCAAAGCTAGAACTAAAAACCAAGAGGGGTTTATATAGAAGGGAATTCCCAATAAATTACCAACACGAATACTACCGTTCATAGAGATTACCTCAAATCTACTGTCAAAGAAAACGTTTTTATACTGTCCTCCTTTACATCTGAATCTATCGTAACGAAATGTAAAACTTCTGTTCTACCATTCTTTTTCGTAAAATCCGATCCTAGGGGTTCGGTTGTGAACATCAGCAGGACTGTACTGTCTGTCTAGATGTCGTTGATAATAATATAAGGAAGCACAACCTCAGCCTGCCACTATCTATAGTTTTAATTTTCAGCCCACTCATCCTCTTAATATAATATAAGTCATGTCTGTTTCTGAACACACCATTATCCAGTCTTATAACCAAGAAGACCTCCAGCAAATCCTGAATCTCGCGATCACCCGTCAAGCCAATGGCGGTGAGTTTTCCCGGACGCAGCTTGTGGAAATTGCCGCTGAATTGGGGATCTCGCCGACTAACCTCCAGCTAGCGGAACAAGAATGGCGGCTCCAGCAAGAACAGCAGCAAAAGCGCCAGGAGTTTGAGCAAGATCAGCGCAGCCAACTCAAGCAGCGGTTGGGCAAATATATTATCGTGAATAGTTTTTTAGTTGCCATCAACCTGCTGAGTGCAGGTCAACTTTCCTGGGCGTTGTATATCCTCTTGTTTTGGGGAACAGGGCTGGGTTTAAAGACGTGGAATATCTATCAACTTCACGGAGAAGCTTATGAGAAAGCGTTTCAGAAGTGGTATCGCCAGCAACAGTTTAATCAGTTAACTCAATCCCTTTTCACCCGGCTGAATAATTGGATTAAGGCAACAGGGTGATGTGGGATATGTCCAGCAATGTATGTGACGTCCTTTGGGGAATGGGAGAGCTATCCGTCGAACAGTGGACAGTAATGGACAACCAATAGCAAAACTGTAGAGATAGCCAGTCTCAGTTCTTTAATGAACTACGCTACCTGGGTCATGACACCTTAAGGTGCTTTCCAGCTTTAAGCTACTGTCGCTCAAATTTAAACATCTGTATTCGACTAAAGAAGTGATTTG
>NZ_JAVKEW010000181.1:0-21261 GCF_040226375.1 Coleofasciculus sp. G2-EDA-02
ATTGATAATTCACAATTGATTAATTGGGTCTAAGACCTCTTCGTTTACGAAGAAATTAAAAAAGATTTTCCTTAATTTCAATCCTCTTCTTTTAAGGAGAGGTCATTATCCATTGTTCATTATCCATTGTCAATTTGTGAATCCATGTTTTGTCTTTCGCTGGCAGCTAATTTAGAGAAAGCCTTGTCAATTCTCTGTAACATACTTCTCACATGGTTTTCAACAAGGTTATAATCCATAGAAATCTTATTGAATCACTTGGGATTGCTGTTTCAATCCTAGAACCGACTCTTGGTTATTGTTTTGTTCAATTTGATATTTAAAATAATCTTCTGATACTGAGGAAATGATTTTCCCTAACCTGTATGCCTTAAGCAATTTATCATCGGTTATGTGAGTAGCATCAATTAAAGAGGCTTGTTCTAAAATTAGCGCTTTTCGCTCCTTGACAGAATGTTGTTTTAGAGTCTCGGCAGTTAACTCACTCGGCATAAAAGTTGGAAAAAAACAACAGCGGTGTACCCATATTGATGGATGTAGGGGCATGGCACTGCCATGCCCTTACCTTGGGGAGCATGGAGCATGAAAACACAAAAGGTTCTTGTAGGTTGGGTAGAGCGTAAGCGAAACTCAACGCCATCGTTAGTCTGTTGGGTTTCGTTCCTCCACCCAACCTACAAAAGACAGGCTATCTTACTGCTTTTAACCGCTAACTGGGGTTACGGAATCGACACAGTAGCCGAACCCAAATTAAACAGCTACCGGAGTTGCTTTCAACTCAAAAATATTCTCAATCACATCTTCAACCACCTTATCGGGTGTAGATGCTCCAGAGGTTACACCGACAACAATTTCACCGTCTGGGAGCCAATTGTCCGTCACCGTCATATCTTGATGCAGTACCTTGTGATCAATCCGATTTCCCGGACCAATTCGCTCGGCGCTGTCGATGTGATAGGAGGGAATATTCCGTTCAATGGCAATTTGTTGCAGTTGCGTTGTATTGGATGAATTAAAGCCACCAATCACGACTATTAAATCTAACCTTTGCTCAACCAACTCCAACATCGCATCCTGTCGCTCTTGAGTTGCATCGCAGATGGTGTTAAAACTCTGGAAATGCTGATTCAGTTGATCAGGACCATACTTTTTCATCATCGTGCGCTCAAACAGCTTCCCAATTTGCTCGGTTTCGCTTTTGAGCATGGTGGTTTGGTTAGCTATGCCAATATGCTGCAAATCCTGCTCCGGGTCAAATCCCTCTGAAGTGGCGCGGCTGAATTTTGCCATAAATTCGTCCCGATTCCCACCATTAAGAATATAGTTGGTGACATACTCGGCTTCTTCTAGATTCAGCACCACGAGGTATTTCCCAGCAAAGGAACTGGTAGCTATGGTTTCTTCGTGCTTATACTTGCCGTGAATGATGGAGGTGTACTCTTTCTTCTTATGCTTCTCCACCGTATGCCATACCTTGGACACCCAAGGACAGGTAGTATCGACAATCTTACAGTTTTTATCATTGAGTAGTTGCATTTCCTGAACGCTGGCACCAAAGGCAGGTAAAATTACCACATCACCCGCACCAACGATAGAAAAGTCTTTTGTCCCTTCCTCAACGGGGACAAAGTTGACGTTCATATTCTGTAGGCGCTGATTGACGGAGGGATTATGGATAATTTCATTCGTCATCCAGATGCGCTCGGTGGGAAAATGTTGGCGGGTTTCATACGCCATAGCCACAGCGCGTTCCACACCCCAGCAAAAGCCAAATGCCTCTGCCAGGTGAATGGTCACATCACCCCGTTTGAGTTGATAGTTATTATCGCGGATTTCTTGAATCAAGCTGCTTTGATATTCGGATTGAAGCTGAGTCGCCACTTCAGCCTCGTGACCAAATCCCTTACGGTGATAGTTTTCTGAACTATGGAGTGAACGTTTGAAGGCTTGTGTATCCATGAAGCTTGTTTAGCAGATGAGTGTATACAATTGTTAATTCCTTTTGATCTTAAGACGAATCCGGTTTAGTCATTTGTCATTTGTCATTCATCGTTCGTCATTGGTCAAGTCGGGGCGGGTTTAGTTATATCAGGGTGCAAAGCAAACGTTAGCAGTAAAACCCGCCCCTACAACAGACTTTCCATTTCCCCCATCTCCCCCATCTCCCCCATCTCCCCCAGCTTCCCTATCTCCCCTATCTCCCCCATCTCCCCTATCTCCCTCACCCCATCCCTCGTCACAATCCGCCATCGCTGGCGAGTTGATCTGTGACTTGTAGGGCATAATGCCAAATTAAATAGCCTTGAGGATTTAGGTGCAAGCCGTCGGTACTCAATTCCATGTTTAGATTGCCCTCAGTATCGGCAAATAGGGGATAGAGATCCAGGTAAATGACATCTTCCGACTCCGCGATCGCTTTCAATCGCTGGTTAATCTCGACAATACGACTGTTGGGGATTTCCAGGAGGCGATCGCGTCCTTCCCAGGTGGCTTTATCCCCGCTATGGGGCAAAATCGACTGAACGATGATTTTGGCTTGGGGATGAGTGCGCCGCAGGTAGCGAATAATCAGCCGTTGGTTGGCTAAGATGGTCTCATCTGTGACACCTCGAATGATGTCATTGATGCCAATCATCAAAAAGATGATATCTGGCTGGGTTTGATCCAACACATCTAAGCGATTCAACAATCCGGCTGTCGTTTCGCCAGAAATTCCCTGGTTCAGCCAAGTTCGTTGAGTGGGTAGCATCTCATTGGGAAACCAGAGACTGATGGAATCCCCCAGGAGTATGGCTAAATCCTCCGGCTTCTGCTCCACCATTACCTCAGCTTCTTGCTCCAGCAGCGCCACCCACTGCTGGTAGTTAAACTGGTGGCGCGGTCCGAGTTCGGGGACAGGGGTAGGGGTTGCTTCTTTTGTCGCATCAGTGGCTAGAGATTGGCTCACCGCAGAAGGGATAGCTCCTTGGTATTGGCGCAGCAATACCCCCGCGATCGCTAGCACCAGTAAGCCATTGACAGCGAGGGAGAAAACCGCCCAAATTGGAAAGCTTTTCGAGGTTGTGGACACTTGTCTAGATTCAGCATCGGCTCTCTCATCAGATTGTAGTTCTATTCCACTTTTGCCGATCATAAAAACCATGACAAAGGGGCAATTCATGAATTGCCCCTACAGGATATTATTGGCAATTAACCAGCTTCCGTCTAACTAGAAGCGCTTCCCTTAAACTTCCGATCCGCGAGGAATGTCAGCCGTACTACCACTGACACTACCAAAAGAGCTACTGGTCAACACGTCTGATTCCTTAACAAATCCACTGTAGGCTTCCATCCCGTGTTCGCTAATATCCAAGCCATGGATTTCTTCTTCAGGATGTACTCTTAGTCCCAAAGTCGCTTTCAGAGCTAGCCACACAAGGGAGCTAAAGAAGACAGTGAAACCACCTACACAGAGGATACCCAACAGTTGAATAACCAGTTGACCGACTCCTCCCCCATAAATCAAGCCAAGTCGTTGACCCGCATCATTTTCAGCGAAGGTAAAGATACCAACAGCAATGGTGCCCCAGATCCCGTTAACTAAGTGGACAGATGTCGCACCCACGGGGTCATCGATATGGATACTGTCAAAGAAGGAAACCGCAAAAACCACGATAATGCCCCCAATCAGACCAATTATGATCGCTGATATATAGGAAACAGCATTACAGGGGGCGGTAATCGCCACTAAACCCGCTAAGATACCGTTGATAATCATCGAAAGGTCAGGTTTACCATCTTTTGTCCAAGAGGTAATCGTGGCAGAAATACCTCCAGCCGCAGCCGCGAGGTTTGTGGTTACGGCAATATACGGCACATTTTCAGTAGCAGCCAGTTCTGATCCGGGGTTGAAACCAAACCAGCCGATCCACAGAATCAAGCATCCCAGTGTGGCAATACTCATATTGTGACCGGGAATCGCATTGATTTGACCATCTCTATATTTTCCTTCACGCGGTCCGAGAAAGGCAGCTCCCATCAACGCCGCCCAACCACCAACCGAGTGAACTACGGTTGAGCCAGCAAAGTCGGAAAAGCCCATTTCTGATAGCCAGCCACCACCCCAGATCCAATGTCCGGTAATGGGATAGGATATCCCGGTGATCAGAAGACTGAAAACGAGAAAGTCAACAAACCTAATCCGTTCAGCAACCGCACCCGAAACAATGGTGGCGGCGGTTCCAGCGAAGGCAGCTTGGAATAGGAAAAACAAGGAGATGGGTAAGCCTTCAGGAAATGGATCGAGTCCATAAGTACCCGGATCGGTACTCGTTAAGAAAAATCCACCCACACCAATCAATCCATTTCCTGTACCGAACATGAAGGAAAACCCAATTGCCCAAAATGCAATGGTTGCTAAGGCAAAGACAATCAGGTTTTTGGCAAGAATATTAACCGCATTTTTCTGACGACAGAATCCGGTTTCTAGCATACCGAATCCGGCATTCATGAAGATCACCAGAATGGCAGCAATCAACACCCAGATGGCGTTTAACGTTCCCTGGAGTTGGGCAATGGCATCGGCGTCAACCGCCTCAGTTTGAGCAACGGCTGCCGTATTCCAAACCACGACAATAATCGCGGTGAGGGGAATACAAGCTAGCCAGTAGGGAGAAAAGGATTTAGCTATGGTTTTCAAGGGGTCAAAATAGGGAGAATCCCCGAAGGATGGAGAAAACCTTTGTAAATCAACTTGTCTAGTTTTTGGGGGAGACTTTTTTCTGTCGAAACTTTTCTCGAACGTTCGTCTAGACATCATTTCGCTCTCTTTCCTGTTTTTCTAGTGGAACACATCCTAACATTGAGCTAAGAAGCGGTAAATAAAGTCATTGGAAGTACGACTTAGACGATGGGGTAAGTATCTGAGCATGACAGAACTCTGTACCTTTTTTTTGTTTGCTGCCTGATTAAGGAATCGGGAGTTTAGCAAGTTGGTTTGTCTACTTCAGACAAAACCCTACAAATAAGTTGCAAGATAGTCAAGAGCCTCAATTCTTCTCAATAACTGGGTTCATTATCTTTAGTAAATTTTCAAATCTTCTATTTTTTGGCTCGATAGTTCTGTAACAAAATATACCTTTTTCGTCGGTGGGTCTTTAAGAATTATGGCGGTAGCTCCCTAGCCAAGAGTTTTTGCCATCAAGACTTTGGTCAACCCGTCAGAGGTTTTGCCTCCTGAGTTGACCTTTTTGTGCTTAGAGAGCTAACCGTCGTTTTGATTTTGCCTGATCTTGTTGATTTGACGATAATTAAGACTTGAATAAACCTGATAATTTACGTCTCTAAAATAAGTTATTAATTAATAAAAAAATATTGGGTGTTAAGTTTTATTTTTTAGAATTACAGGTTATTAATCTGATGGCTTTAATTGAACCAATTGCTTAAAAATCTCATCTGGCTGCCACAGTTTTGGGTTGAGCATCGAGTATTCCCAACAGGATAACACAATGACCACGGTTTTTTAGCTGGTATTCTAAGGTAGTCATATCAGTTTTAGATTCTAAATGACATGAGATCCAGAGCGATCGCGCCAATGTGTTAACCTCCAGAGTACTCTAGTTAGTAGCGATCGCGATAAATATAGGGGACATGAATGAAACTGTTTGTGCCAGGTCGCCTTTGTCTGTTTGGTGAGCATAGCGATTGGGCGGGAGGGTATCGTCGCCTGAATCCTCACCTTGGAAAAGGCTACACCATCATCACAGGAACCAATCAAGGACTCTATGCCAAAGTCAAGCCCCACCCTACCCACTTCATTCTTCACGCTTCCCTGAGTGATGGTACTCGTCCAGACGCGATTCAGTTGCCCATGGAACGCCCTGTTCTCCTGGCTGAAGCACAAAAGGGAGAGTTTTGGAGTTATGCGGCTGGCGTTGCTTATCATTTTCTCACCTACTTCCAAGTTGGTGGCATAGAAATCGATAACTATCAAACCGATTTACCCATTCAGAAAGGGTTATCCTCCAGTGCAGCCGTTTGTGTTTTAGTCGCACGCGCTTTTAATCACTTGTATGACTTGAAGATGACTCGGCGAGGCGAAATGGAATACGCTTATCTGGGCGAGACAAGCACACCCTCTCGCTGCGGACGGATGGATCAAGCCTGCGCTTATGGAAATCAACCAATTGCCATGATTTTCGATGGCGCATCGACAGATATTATCGAGCTAAACGTTCCCAAGGATTTGTTTTTTGTCATTGTTGATCTCGGTGCGAGTAAAAATACCCAGGAAATTCTCAGTCGTCTGAATCAGTGTTATCCCTTTGGTACTGATAACGTGCAGAAGAATGTCCAGCACTATCTTGGCACTATTAGTTATCAAATTACTCAAGAAGCCGTTGAAGCATTACAAGTCGGCGATGCGATAAAGCTGGGTCAGTTGATGATTAAGGCACAAGCTGAATTTGACCGCTATCTCATCCCCGCTTGTTCCCAACAATTGACGGCTCCCGTTTTGCATCAACTGCTCAATTATGAGCCGATTCAACCTTTTATTTTAGGGGGAAAGGGTGTAGGTTCTCAAGGCGATGGCACTGCCCAATTTATTGTCAAAGATAAAACGAATCAACAAAAAGTTATCCGAATTATTCAGCGAGACTTTCCCCAAATGCATCCCTTGACGTTAACTATTCATGCCAACCCCGAATAGTCTTGATCCTTCACTTCGCTCCAGGAAACCTGGTTTGTAGGGGCGGGTTTATGTGATGCAAGTGCCAGCTATTGATGATAACGTTATTTCAAACCCATTCTTTCCGAATGTCGGGACTCTTTTCACTACTATCATGTCCTTTGCACAAGGGATGTGACTCGCGCCCGCCCAGACTTGATCCTTCGCTTTTGCCACGGCGATTAAAATCGCTTCTACACAAACAAAGTCCGCCTACGCGGACTGAGTTATAACGAGGGTGGCTAACCTGAATTTGGTTTCTGTGCATAGGTCTTCATTCTATGTCAAAGTAGAGAAAAGCGCACCGACGTGCATTGGTGTCAACTTAAGGTAAAGAACTCTTAGAGCGGGGGGTGTAGGGGCGGGTTTTACAGATAACATGAGAGCACCCAACTGATAACTTGACTCGCGCCCGCCCTTCTCCCATAACCGGGGGAGCAGAAACCCCATAGCTGAAAATTAGAATGGGTAAGGGTTATGGCTTAAGTTGACACGGATGACGCCCCGTGCGCTTTTTATTAGACGTGCGCTTTTTATTACGCGATCGCTCTTTTTTTTAAGGTAGTATGATCACTGTTTACTTGCACGTCCCAGACTGAACCGATGCTCTATGACTCTTCTGACAACTGCTCTAATTCTCGCAACGCCTGTTGACCCGCACCAACGGCTAATCCCATCACACCGCCAATAGTGGCATATTGATACATGGCATTAGGTCGCTGATCTGCATGATTAATTTCAGCCACCCCGATGCCTAATATGACACCAGCAACGCCAGTGATAACGCTGGAAAAAATAATTCGCTTAATATTCATAGATTTCCCCTAACCTCAAAAACTGTAGTCATCTGGGTTCGATATAAAATACTGAAACACCAAAATTGAGTAATTTTACAGTCGATCTAGATTATGAGAAAATTAAGTTTCAGTCTTCCAGGGAACCCAGTGTCTTCTACTTTTACGTTTATCAAAGCTTAGGGAAACTGGGATGCTCAAGTCAATTTTTGCAACAAAATTATGGCTTTGTTAACATTACCTCACGTTTGTTCATAGTTTTTGATGAATTCTGATTCATCACTTTAATGAATACTACCGAATTGTTACTTCAGGTTTCGGTTCAAGCTCCTTCGTCTGTGACTTCTTCTGGTTCTTCCCATTAGAATTAAACAAGCGATCGCTCCCCGACTTGATCACAATATAGAGAATAGGAACCACAAACAGACTCAGGAACGTGGCGACGAACATTCCCCCGAAAACAGCCGTCCCTAGAGATCGGCGACTTCCTGATCCTGCACCTGTCGCGATCACCAGGGGAAAAATCCCAACCAACGTAGAAATCGCCGTCATCAGAATTGGGCGCAAACGCTGCTGCGCCGCCTCAATCGCGGCTTTTCTCAGCGTCATCCCTTGCTCTCGAAGTTGGTTGGCAAATTCCACAATCAGAATCGAGTTCTTACTAGCCAAACCAATCAGCATCACCAACCCAATCTGACAGTACACATCATTAGGCAAACCCCGCAACGATTGCGCCATTAACGCCCCCAGAATAGCCAAAGGAACTGCTAATAGAATAATAATCGGGTCGATATAGCTTTCGTATTGAGCCGCCAACACTAAGAAAACAAAGACCAAGCCAAAGCCAAAAATAATCGTGGCTTGACCCCCCGACTGGATTTCTTCCAGAGATAAACCGGACCATTCATAGCCTAATCCCGGTGGTAATACCTGGGCGGCGACTTGTTCCATAGCTTCAATCGCGTCTCCAGAACTGACTCCCGGCGCGGCTGAACCATTAATTTCAATTGACCGGAACAAGTTATAGTGATTAATGGTTTGCGCCCCTGTCGTCGGGGTAACGGTAACCAAATTCCCCAAAGGAATCATCTCATCTCGTTCTGAACGCACATACAGTTGATTAATATCCTCAGGATTTGAGCGGAACTGGGCGTCAGCTTGGATATAAACCCGATAGGTGCGCCGTTCCAGAGTAAAGTCATTCACATAGCGCGAACCCAAATACGTCTGCAACGTCTCAAAGATATCATCAATATCCACCTCCAACGCCTTCGCCCGGTTACGGTTCACCTCAATCTGTAACTGGGGTGTATTGGCTTGATAAAAACTCACTACCTGATTTAAATTAGGATTCTGATTCGCCGCACCCAGCAATTTCCCCATATTTTCAATCAACGTCTCCAAGCTAAAATTACCTCGGCGGTCTTGAAGTTGAAATTGGAAGCCGTTGACACTACCTAATCCCCGAATGGAAGGTGGGTTAAAAGGCAAGACTCTAGCTTCTTTAATCCCAAACAAAGCACCCCGGACTGTATTAATCACAGCTTCGGCTGACTGAGACGGATCAGGGCGTTCTGACCAAGGCTTCAGCGTCGTAAAAACGATACCACTATTTGCTGTATTGCCACTAAAGCTAAAACCACCCACGGCAAACGTAGCCCTGATTTCATCCAAGGGCAAAATAATATCTTCAATCTGCTCAATCACATCATGGGTGTAGTTAAGCGACGAACCCTCTGGTCCTTGAACAATCGTAATAAAATAGCCTTGGTCTTCATCGGGGAGAAACGCACCTGGAACCTTATCGTAAACCCACACCGTTAATGCCAATAAACCAATAAACGCCACAATCACCAGAGTTTTCACGCGAGTCAGGATAATCAGAAATCGCCGATATCGCTGCTGCATTCCCTCTAGGAACCAATTAAATCCATCAAAAAAGTGACCCCAAAACCCCGTCGCCTCTGGCTTTTGCCGCAAGATTAAGCCAGAAAGGGTTGGCGTCAACGTCAGCGCCATAAACGTGGAAACCGCAATTGAAAAGGCAATAGTTAGCGCAAATTGTCGATATAAAGCCCCCGTTGTCCCCGGAAAGAATGCCACCGGAATAAATACCGCCATTAACACTAATGACGTGGCAATTACCGCCCCCACCAATTCCCGCATGGAAATAATCGCCGCTTGCCGAGATTTTATCCCCCCCCGTTGAATCTTTGTGGTGATATCTTCGACCACCACAATCGCATCATCCACCACCATCCCCGTGGCTAGGGTCAAACCAAATAGGGTCAAACTGTTTATCGAAAAATCAAAAATCTTGACAAAGGCAAACGTGCCAATGAGAGACACAGGAATCGTAATCGCTGGAATAATTGTGGTGCGCCAATCCTGTAAGAAAACAAAGATAACCAAAACCACCAATCCCACCGCTTGTAGCAGGGTAAACACCACTTCCGAGAGCGACTGATTAACAAAATCTGTGGTGTCAAAGCCAATATCATAGGTCATTCCTGGTGGGAAATCCGCCGCCAGTTTCACCATTTCTGCTTTAACGGCTTTCGCCACATCCAGGGCGTTACTTCCGGGAACGGTAATAATCCCTAACCCGACGGCTTCATTTGCTCGAAATCTCAAGAACGTGCCATAATTTTGCGCCCCCAATTCCACGCGCCCCACGTCTTTGAGTTTAATCAGGGTGCCATCTTCATCTGTGGCTAAAATCAGTTCCTCAAAGTCCGAAACCTTTTGCAGGCGGCTAATTGCCCGCAGGTCAATTTGATATTGCTGTCCCTCTGGCGCTGGGGGTTGACCGATGCGCCCTGCGCCTACCTGGAGATTTTGTTCCCGCAGTGCATCAACGACATCTTGAGCCGTCAGGTTACGACTCGCAAGGCGTTGCGGGTCTAGCCAAAGCCTCATCGCATAAGTACGTTCGCCAAAAATTCGCACATTTCCTACCCCATTAACCCGTTTTAGGGCGTCTACGAGATAAAGGTCAGCGTAGTTACTTAAAAAGAGGTTATCGTACTCGCCATTTTCTGAGTACAGACCAAATCCCATCAGGAAGTTATTAGATTCCTTATTTACCGTGACCCCGGTTTGGAGTACGGATTCTGGCAATTGGGGTTCAGCTAAAGACACGCGATTTTGGACATCAACCGCTGCGATATCCTGATCCTTATTTGCTTCAAAGGTGATATTGATTGAACTGGTGCCATCATTGCTACTGCTTGATGTCATGTAGCGCATCCCATCGACACCGTTAATTGCCCGTTCCAAGATAGTCGTCACCGCATTTTCCACGGTTTGAGCATCGGCACCGTTATAGTTGGCTTGGACACTGACTTGTTTGGGACTAATATCGGGATATTGGGCAACGGGAAGGGTAGGAATACTAATTGCTCCGATTAGTAAGATGATCAGGGAGCAAACAGTGGTAAAAACAGGTCGTTTAATAAAAAATTCGACAAACATTTAAATGGTTAGGGAACTGGGAACTGGGAACGGGGAACTGGGAACTGGGAACGGGGATGTAGGGGCTGGTTTTACAGATAACTTATGGCTACAACTTTGTCGGGGCGGGTTTAGTTATATTTGGGTTTAACCCTGAATGATAGTAGTAAAACCCGCCCCTACATTAAATACGCCCTCTTCTAGGTGCAGAGGAAGCAAACAAAGGACAAAGGACAAAGGACTAAGAATCTGGAATAATCGCAGCGCCATCGGATAAATTGAGGATACCTGAGACAACGATTCTATCTCCGGGTTTGATACCTTCAAGGACTTGGTATCGATTCCCTTGAATATTACCCAATTTCACGGGTCTTTGCTGGGCGATGAGTTCAGGGGCGCCCGGTTTGGCTTCCTCTGGGGGTTGGGCGACAAAGACAAAGGGTTTCCCAGCTAGACGAGATACGGCATTGACGGGAATTAACACACCGGGGCGTTTTTCCCAGATGACTCGTGCATCCACTTTCTGCTGATCGTACAGGCGACCATTTGGATTAGAAAAGGTGGCTTTTGTCAAGAGGGTTTGGGAATCTCTATTCACTTGCGGTGAAATAAAGCTAATCCGCCCGGTAGCAATGGGGGGTTCGGTGGCTGGGGTGCCTTGGTTTCGCAGTTCAACGGGGAGTCCCTGGCGCACCCTCTGGCTTTGCTGTTCGTCAATGGGGATTTCTACATCTAAGGTTTGGTTTTGAGTAATGGTGGTTAGGGTATCACCCACATTTACATAGTCTCCCACTTTGACGGAAATATCCCCAACGACTCCATCAATCGGGGCGACAACGCGATTAAATCGCAACTCCTCTTGCCTAACTTCCACATCCGCCCTCGCACTAGAGAGGTTGGCGGCGACTCTGGCTTCCGTGGCTTGGGCGGCTTGGACTCGTTGTTGTGCCACATTCAGGGCTTCCTTAGAGGCGGCTAAGGCTTGGGCTGCGGCGTCACGGGCGGCGATGGATTGATTGCGATCGCGTGTTTTATCATCTAATTCTTGTCTAGGTTGAACTCCTTGAGATACTAACTGTTGTGCCCGTTGATAGTTTACCCGCGCTAGTTCTAATTCCGCTTCTCGACTTTGCACTTCAGCCGCTTGACGCCCCACTTCCGCTTTGAGACGAGCAATGTCGGCTTGAGCGGCTCTGACTTCGGCTTGTGCATTATTCAGGGTAGCGGTTTGGGCATTAACATCTGCGATCGCACTTCTGAGTTCGGCTTCACTCCGTTCCGGCTTCAGTTGTAAAATTAAAGCGCCAGCTTGGACGCGATCGCCTGATGCAGCCACAATTCGGGTAATTCTACCAGCAGCTTCAGGTCGTAATTCAACCTTTTGTTTTGCCTCTAAGGTACCCACAAACTGAGAACTTTCTTCCAGCGTACTCGGTTGCACCTGTTCCAGTTTCACGGGGACACCCTGAGGTTGCTGGGCGGCTGGGGGTGAGTTGTTTTGCCGTAAAAAATGCCAAGCCGCCCAACCACCACCACCAAACACTAAAACGGTGAATAACAATCCCAGCCATAATTTTGGCGTGGGTGACGATTTTCCCTTGGGTTGGTCGGCTTCAGAGATAATGGAATCCGAGGATTCCCACGCTTGGTTTGAAGGGTCAGGAATAGAGGTTTGGGAGTCGGAGGATGCCATAGTTGTGTTCTGATGATGGAAGTCTCGGACTTGACGCTACAGTCCATCGGTGGATTGTGGGTTCAGATCGTGAGAACCATCAGGCAATGCCGCCCTTGAAGGGCAAAACCTGTCCTCACTTGTTCATATTACTTAAGACTTGAACAAAATATATCCTCCAGTCGGGTGTATCAAGCTCTTGAAGCTGGGGAAGGGGTGTAGAGACGTGCCATGGCACGTCTGGAGATAGTAGCTGTTGGCGTTATTTCTGCCTTCTTGCACTAGAACCCATCAACCTTAAAAAGACGATAAAAGGCAATAACAATAACCAAGGGATTGCAAGATCTATCTTCCGCTAGATAGCTATCTCTGGAAAATACCCCTTACGATAAGCATCATCTTGAAATAATCCTTACTTCACCCTAAGGGGGTCAATTAAATGGCTGCTCCCATTGAATTTGCTTTATTTGCTCCTTACAACGAAGGAGTATCATTGATTGGCTCTTTCTCAAATTGGGAAGACATTCCCATGGAGAAAGATGAGCAGGGCTATTTTCGCACATCTGTTGAACTTGAAGATGGTATTTATAAGTACAAATTCCGGGTTCAATCCAAATCTTGGTTTTTTGAACCTGATCAATGGGTAGAGGTCAATGATCCCTACGCTACCGATATTGAAGATCCGACTCAGAATTGCGTCGTGCGGATCAAAGATGGAAAACAAATCGTCGATACTTACGTTTGGATGCATGATGATAAACCATTACCTCCTGACCATGAATTAGTCATCTATGAAATGCATGTCGGCGACTTTTCCGGTGGCGAAGATGATCCTTATCCACGGGGGAATTACCAGCATGTTATTGAAAAGTTAGATTATCTGGTGGAATTGGGAATTAATGCGATTGAGTTAATGCCTATCAAAGAATATCCCGGTGACTACAGTTGGGGGTACAATCCTCGCTACTTCTTTGCTACTGAGTCTAGCTATGGTTCTACAGATGAATTGAAACATCTGATAGATGAGTGTCATGGCAAAGGAATTCGGGTAATTATGGACGGGATTTACAACCACTCAGAATCGGAAAGCCCTCTCACTCAAATTGACCACGATTACTGGTATCATAACTCTCCCCGTGACCCGGATAACAACTGGGGACCAGAGTTTAACTACGAACATTACGACGAAAATCTAGAGACTTACCCCGCGCGGAAGTTTATCGGTGATGTAGTTCGGTTCTGGATCACGGAATATCATATTGATGGCATTCGCTACGACGCGGCGCGGCAAATTGCCAACTACGACTTTATGCATTGGATTGTCCAAGAGGCTAAAAAAACCGCAGGGGCAAAACCATTTTACAATATTGCCGAATACATCCCCGACAATCCCAGCATCACTAATGTTGATGGACCGATGGATGGTTGTTGGCATGATAGCTTTTACCACACTGTTAAACCTCACATCTGTGGTGAAATGTTTGAGTTAGAATCCCTTAAGGATGTGATTGATTGTAAGCGTCAAGGCTACCTAGGAACGACTAATGTTGTAAATTACTTGACCAATCACGATCACGATCACGAACGCCTGATGGTTGATTTGGCGAATCTGGAAATCTTTGATGAAGAAGCCTTCAAACGGATCAAGTTAGGGGCTGTTTTGTTAATGACAGCAGTTGGTATTCCTTTGCTGTGGATGGGTGAAGAGTTTGGGGAATATCAACCGAAATCTATCGAATCCAGAAAGATTGATTGGCAACTACTGGGTAATGATCATAATCGCGGGTTGTGGGACTACTATAAGGGGTTAATCGGACTGCGAAAAAACAATAATGCTCTCTATACTGAGAACATTAATTTCTTCTTTGAAGATGCAGATGCCAAAGTTCTAGCGTATGTGCGCTGGAATGATGAAGGCTCCCGTGTTGCTGTCGTTGCCAATTTTTCTGATAATTTCCTCGCTGGATATACTCTTTCCAACTTTCCTGAAAATGGCATTTGGCACGAGTGGACAGGTAACTATGAGGTGGAAGCCAACGATAATAATTTAACCATTGATCTTGGCGGATACGAAGCCAAAGTATTTGTCTGGCAGTAAGCCATCCAATCCGCGATCGCGTCTTTGTCGGGTGGGCAATGCCCACCTTATTTTTATGAATAACATTTAAATTTTTGTCAACATCAAGTAGCAAACCGCAGTTAGCGATAGCCAAAATTTACGCATTCATAACATTCGTAACATTCGTATTCGTAGGGGCGAAGCATTCGCGCCCAGATTTTTCGGTTCGACGGCTAAATTGCCGTCGCGAATGCTTCGCGCGGTCAAACGTCATACTTTATAACAATTCATCAGTTCTGCATTACAATCATTGATCACAGCTTTTTTGGGTGGCAGGGCAAAAAGGGTCAAAAGCACTGCTATCTTCTATATTTGGTATAAAAAACAAGTTTTCACCTCTTTCATAAGTATTACAGGTGTTCCATAAATCATAACTTTTAAAGACTTGGCTTGCGCCCGGTTGTGTCTCTACACTCAAAAATATTTAACTCAAGGGCGGGTTTTGAGGTAACATTATCATCAATAGCTAGCGCCAAATAGCCGCTCAAAACTATGCCCGAAAAGCGAAGGGTCAAGTCGGGGCGGGTTTAGTCGCATCTGGCTAAGCCCAGAAACGATAGCCGTCAAACCCGCCCCTACAGATTCAAACCTCTCGTACTTGGTGGGGGCGGGTTTAGTCGCATTTGGGTAAGCCCAGAAACGATAGTCGTCAAACCCGCCCCTACAGATTCAAAACCCAAAACTCAAAACTCTTAAACTGATGCCTCAACTTCCTCCACTCAATACCGAAACCCTTTGGCAAATCTTGAATGAAGAACTGGATGATGATACCGTAAATCAACTCGTCTGGCACTATTTGGGTTATCGTTATGACCAAAAAACGAACCAATGGGATTATACCAATGTACCTCCGGAATGGCAACAGGACTATCCGGAACCGCCTAACTTTATCGAGAGTCGTCCCGCCACAGTTAAACTAACTCGTTCGATTCCCAAGGAAAATAAACAGTTATTGAAAGAACAGTTAGGATTTAAAGGCTATAAAATCGGCGAATTTGGTCCGAGACAGACTCGTCGAGCCACCGCTGCAAATTGGCTGTTAAGTTACATGAAAGATACGGGATTGAGCCAAGAGTGAATTTACTGAGCACGAATAGCATCACCAGCTTAATATTAACCAACCTTGGGCAATGGTTTAGCGATCGCATCCTCCTGAATGTTCCCGTCAGCGAGGGTGAGGGGAATGTAGCAGAACTTGTCAGTTTCCTGATTATTCTGTTATTAGTCGCCACAGGAGTGGCTTTGATTTCGCGCCGATTCCGTATCCCTTACATTACGGGCTTAGTGTTAGCCGGATTAGCGATTACGGAACTCTTACCCAGTCGCGTCGGGTTGGATTCGGCGCTGATTTTTAATCTCTTTTTACCGATTCTCCTGTTTGAAGCGGCAATTAATACCGATATTTCTCGCCTCCGCAGCACGATTAAACCCATTGTTTTTCTCGCCGGACCTGGTGTTTTACTCTGTGCGGGGATTACCTCAGTTTTATTGAAATTTGAGTTAGGTATAGATTGGATACCCGCTGCACTGGTAGGTGTAATTTTATCCATTACCGATACTGCTTTAGTCATTGCTGTCTTTAAAGAGGTTTCGGTTCCCCACCGATTGGTTACTCTAGTTGAGGGAGAAAGCCTGCTCAACGATGATGTCGCGTTAGTCTTATTTAGTCTAATTTTGACAATTCATGAAACGGGAGCATTATCGGCGCTGGATGTCGTTCAAGAATTTTTATTCGTACTCATTGGTGGTGCTTTAGTTGGCGCGGCGTTGGGATATCTGAGTATTGGGTTATTGAGCAAAACTGAAGATCCCTTGGGGGGAATTTTACTCACCGTGGCTCTGGCTTTAGGCGCATTCCAAACGGGACAGGTTTTGCATGTGTCGGGTGTAGTTGCTGTGGTAATAGCGGGACTCATTGTGGGCAACTTTGAACATTCACAGGTGACATCCGCCTCGAATCAAGTTACTTTATTTAGCTTCTGGGAATATGCCGGATTTGGCGTTAATACGTTTATTTTCTTACTGATTGGCTTAGAGATAAACGTAATTACCCTGTGGCAAACTTTACCCGCTGTTTTTTTAGCCTTAATTGCTTATCAAGTTGGGCGAATGTTGACTGTTTATCCCTTGCTATCCTGGGTGCGTTTTTTTGATAAACCAATTCCAGTACGTTGGCGACATATCCTCTTTGCCGGTAATATTAAAGGCTCACTCTCCACCGCCCTAGCCTTGAGTCTACCTGCTGATTTGCCGGGACGAGAAACTCTGATTGCGATCGTTTTAGGCATTGTTTTAATTTCTTTGGTGGGACAGGGGCTAAGTTTACGTTGGGTGGTACGGCGTTTGAAGTTATCTTATCGTTCAGAATCCTATCAGCAAATTGAAGAATTGCAAGCTCAATTGATGACGGCTAAAGCGGCACAAGATGAATTAGACAGTCTCCTGAAAACTGGGGTATTACCGAAATCGATTTATGAAGAAATGCGAGCCTCCTATCAACTGCGAGTCGCCACGGCTGATAGAACCTTGCGGGAAATCTATAATCAGCGTTCAGAAGACTCACCAGAAAATCGGCGCGATCGCACGAAATTAGAAGCGATTCGTCGGCAATTACTCTTAGCAGAAAAAGGAGCGTTAACAGACGCCCTGCGGAAGCGGATTCTATCGGAAGCTGTGGTGCAAGAGCGGATTAAAAAGATTGATGAGCAGTTGTTAAAGCTAGAAGATGATTAGTGCAGCACGAAACTGTAGGGGCGGGTTTAGAGGCAAACGTAATACATCTAACGGATAACTGTACAACAAAACCCGCCCTTATCCTGGTTAATAATTGCCTCTCGCGGATTCAATGACCGGCATTCAATAGGGTTTCAGCGGTGAGGTTCAGTTCGGGAAACGTAGGTGAGACAATTTGACTATCTCCCTGAAATATGCCCACCTCCTGGTAAACTTGATCCTGTAGGGTTAGCACGACCGCGCATTCAACTTGAGGGTCTACAATCCAATATTCAGGAATACCCAAATCTTCGTACTGTCGCCGCTTGGCAATGTAGTCGCGATCGCGCTGGAGTTCACCCGGACTCACGACTTCAATGACAAGCAGTGGGGGAAGCATAGATAGCCGGATTGTATTGCGGCGCTGTAGTTGTGCAATATGTTCTTCTCGAATAATTGTTAAGTCTGGATAGCGATTTCTGGGTTCTCCGCGCACTTCCAGCTCTAATCCTTGACTTCTCACGCGCAAGTAACCAACGAGGGGAACAAACTGTAAGAGTAAAAAGGTGGCAATGCTAACGTTTTCTCCGGATTCGGGTGGCACTTCGATCAGCTTTCCGTTGTACAATTCATAGAACTTGTCTGTCCCGTCATTATAGGACAAATAGTCGTCAAAGCTGGAAAATCTGAGTTGGGCTTGAGTCATATAATGTCCGGTGGAATACTTACACTATCGGTGGAGACAAAGCAGAAGGCTTTCAGAAGGCAGAGGGCAGAGGGCTCCAAGGCAAGGAGGAAGGTTGCAAGGTAAAAGGGAATAATGACTGTTTGGGCGGACATGATATCATTCCCCATTCTATTCGAGTGGCGCAAGTTTAGAACCAACCCCTAAAAAATTGATGACTTGGTGCAACAGTTCCGCTTTTGTCACCACAAGTATCGTCGATCCTTGTTCGAGTACCGTATTGTCATGAGGAATCACTAAATCTGCATGGGGATGAGGTTGATAGCCAATAATTAAAGAACCGACAGGAAACCGAGAATCCTGAATCACTTGAGTCACAGTACGACCCGTTACATCCGACTCTCCAGGTATCCCAAGTTTAAACACTTCCACTTGACCCTGTTCGTAGTGCATAATCGATTCCACTTCCGGATATTCTATCGCGTTGACCATGCGATTGACAGCTAAGTCAACAGTGCTAATGATATGCTGAGCGCCAGCAATGCGTAGAGGCTCTTTAAAATCCCGTTGGCGGATGCGAGTAATAATATGGGGAACCCCATAGTGTTTAGCCAAGGTAACCATTGCCAAATTCAAAGCATCATCTCGCAGCACCGCCGCCATTGCATTGGCTTTGCGAATCCCAGCTTCGAGTAGCACTTGGGTAGTGACGGCGCTCCCTTCAAATGCCATAACCCCCACTTGTTCGCGAGCATACCGACAAGCTGTAGGATCTGTATCAATAATCGCGATCGTATGTCCTAATTCTACTAACTGCTGGGCTAAACTCAACCCCACTAATCCCGCGCCGCCGATTAATACGTACATTATTCGTTTGTCATTAGTCCTTTGTCATTTGCTCCCCCTGCTCCCCCATCTTCCAGACGCGCCATGGCGCGTCTCTACACTCTTAACGGATGACAGAGGCTAACTAAAAATGGTACAACATCTTAGTTTAAATAAACGGGATAATTAAGTGAGGAAGCGGAATGTACATTATCCAGGTTGCCTCTGAATGCGCCCCTGTAATCAAAGCCGGAGGCTTAGGGGATGTGGTTTATGGTTTGAGTCGGGAGTTAGAGATTCAGGGACATTGCGTCGAGCTGATTCTGCCCAAATACGATAATATGCGCTATGACCACATCTGGGGACTCCATGATGCTTATATTAATCTATGGGTACCCTGGTATGATGCGGCGATTCACTGTTCCGTCTATTGTGGTTGGGTGCATGGACGAGTCTGTTTCTTTATCGAACCCCATTCCCAAGATAATTTCTTCAATCGGGGCTGCTACTACGGTTGTGATGACGATAACATGCGGTTTGCTTTCTTTTGTAAAGCCACTTTAGAGTTTCTACTACAGAGTAATAAACGTCCTGATGTCATCCACTGTCACGATTGGCAAACGGGTTTACTCCCAGTCATGCTGTTTGAGATCTACAAATATCATGGCATGGGGAATCAACGGGTATGCTACACCATTCACAACTTTAAGCACCAAGGAATGGGGGGAAATGAGATTCTTAGGGCAACCGGGTTGCATCAGGAATCCTATTATTTTCAGGATGATCGCTTGAAAGATAATTTTAATCCCTTTGCCATAAACTTTATGAAAGGCGGTATTGTTTATTCTAATGCCGTTACAACTGTTTCTCCTCATCATGCCTGGGAAGCTCGTTTCACGCCGATAGGATGTGGGTTAGGTCATACCTTACATTTGCATCAGGATAAGTTTACTGGGATTCTCAACGGCATTAACGATGATTTTTGGAATCCGGAACAAGACCGCTATATTCCCTATCCCTACGCCCCAGATACTTTTGAAGACAAAGCGAAAAATAAAAAAGCGTTACGGGAACAGCTACTGCTACAGGATGTCGATAAACCGATTGTGGCATTTATTGGTCGTTTAGATGATCAAAAAGGAGTTCATCTCGTCCATCACGCCATCTACTATTCACTCCACAAGGGCGCTCAATTCGTTTTATTAGGTTCAGCCACAGCGGCGGCAATTAATTCCTGGTTCTGGCACGAGAAATACTACTTAAATGATAATCCTGATGTCCATTTGGAGCTGGGCTTTAATGAAGAATTATCTCATTTGATTTATGCCGGATCAGATTTTATTCTGGTGCCTAGTAATTACGAACCCTGCGGACTGACTCAGATCATTGGCTTAAAGTATGGAACCGTACCCATTGTGCGGAGTGTGGGGGGACTGGTAAATACGGTGTTTGACCGAGATCACGACCCGAATCACCCCATGGAAAAACGCAATGGGTATGTATTCAGTCACACCGATTATTATGCGTTGGAATCCGCGATGGATCGGGCGTTGGGATTGTGGTATGACTATCCTGAAGAGTTCCGTAAATTGGCACTTCAAGGTATGGCGTATGATTACTCCTGGAGTACTTCGGTATCTAAGTATGTGAAAATTTATGAGATGATCCGGCATCAATAGGGGTTGCTGAATCAGTGGTGAGGTGAGGGGGAGATGAGGGAGATAGCGGAATATATTGTTTATTTGGAGGGGATTCCAGCCTACATTCGGCAAATATTAAATAGGATTGAACAAACACAAACCTACGATGCTTTAGGGGCGACCCGTTTGCATCAATGAACTCCACTTATCCACTCAATTGTATCGGGTCGCCCTTTACTAAAATGGCGCATGAATAGAAAACGTGCGATCGCAGCTTATGAGAAAGCGATTTAATTTAAACCGGATTGCCAATTAGTCTGGTAAAACTGGGGTGTGGCGATGGATAAATTAAAAGAAAAAGAAAGCGCTATATCACCGATTGAATTGTCAAAAGACGCCAAGGGTATTCGTAATATTGAAAGAAATCCGTAAAATGGAACCGAATCAGCAGCAAGAAAAACTATTTAAGCATCCCTATTATTGGGCGGCGTTTACGATTACAGGCGTTCCACCGGATAACCAACAATCCCCGTAGGGGCGCACCGACGTGCGCCCTTTACCAACCGACGTGCGCCCTTTACCAACCTGCGCCTAATTTAACCGCAAACTAGCGATGGTGCGTTACGCTTCGCTAACGCACCCTACGATTTTGCTT
>NZ_JAVKEW010000182.1:0-7649 GCF_040226375.1 Coleofasciculus sp. G2-EDA-02
TTCACAAATTGACAATGGATAATGAACAATGGATAATGACCTCTCCTTAAAAGAAGAGGATTGAAATTAAGGAAAATCTTTTTTAATTTCTTCGTAAACGAAGAGGTTTTAGACCCAATTAATCAATTGTCAATTATCAATTATTAATTATCCATTGATAATCACCTTAAATCCTGCCCTGATTGAGTTTTTAGTTTCAAAGAACTGATGATTTCCGAAATACCACTTGGGATAAAAAAGCCATTACTTCCGGCTAAACAGTTGGGACAGACACCGAGTCAATCTCATTCTCTACCTGTATTAGTTCACTCAAATGTTCATAAAATAGACATACTTTCTTCGACTGGGAAAACTGTCTTAGCGGCTATAACCGAGGAAGCAGCTACGGCTGTTGCGGATAAAAGAAAAATACCTGTTCAGTCTGAGCAGATTGAGGAGAATCTAGAGAGGATTGATGAAAATTATGAAGTTGAAACTCGACTCGCTGAAAACACAGATAAACCTGACTTAACTGCAACCATTGATCCAGGGGTTGAGCCAGCCAAAGCCTTTCCGGAATTACCAATTAGTTTGGCAAAATTAAACCCAATTACTGCCTTAGGTCAATTTAAAGTTTTAGGTCAATCTTCTCTTTCTACATTGCAGGGATTAAGGCTGAATTTTGAATCTTTAGCTGAGCAA
Organism: Coleofasciculus sp. G2-EDA-02; assembly: GCF_040226375.1. Lineage (NCBI taxonomy): Bacteria > Bacillati > Cyanobacteriota > Cyanophyceae > Coleofasciculales > Coleofasciculaceae > Coleofasciculus > Coleofasciculus sp. G2-EDA-02. The sequence continues at coordinate 682 of NZ_JAVKEW010000182.1, forward strand.
AAATTAGACGACTTTTCCTTAAGGGGTTTAGAGAATGACCAGAATCCTTTACCTGAGACAAATTTCTCACAATTAAAATCAACCCGTTCCCAAAGGGAAAATTCAGAATTGACTCTAGATAGTCAACCCTCTAGTCAGAGTACACAAACATCTTGGTCAAGTTTGGCTGAATTAGTAGGTGAGGATAGTCCTCCCCCTAAAGATTCACGGGTTATTCAGGATCAAGATGATGCCGAAATTGAAGGGTTCATGTTTACCCCAGAAGGGTTTCGTCCCATTTATGCTAATCCAGGGAAAAAATGGGGCGATGTTCCGGATTTAATCGAAGCGGAAACAGAAACGGTTTCTGGAACCCATCAAATACCCATAGAAACGATTCAACCCTCTGTAAAAATTGCTACATCTTCCCCATCAACAGAACCGGAACTTGTCAGTGAATCCAATTTGCGGATGTTGGCACAGGAAATCTATAAATTAGTCCGACAGCGTTGGCAAATTGAGCGAGAGCGTTATCGTCGTTAAAGGTTTCATGGGCAAAAGAGCGACGGAGGGGGTTAGAATGATTTAGGTTGTGCGATCGCGTAAAGTAAATCTTCTCTATGCATGCCCTTTCAGTTCCCACTTGGATCATTCACGTCTCTAGCGTTATCGAATGGATTGCCGCTATCTGGTTAATCTGGAGCTATGGTGAAATTACGGGCAATCGTTACTGGTGGGCATTGTCTTGTGCTATGCTTCCGGCATTAGTCGGTGCGATGTGTGCTTGTACCTGGCACTTTTTTGACAATCCTGAATCGTTGGATTGGTTGGTTACCCTGCAAGCCTCGATGACGGTATTAGGAAATGTTACGCTTTGTGCCGCCGCTTGGTGGATTTGGCGCTGTTCCCGAAAATCTGATCACAGTGATACAAGCGAACCCGAAAAATCTAAGACGCCTGTTGATGTTGTTTAGCCAAAATACCCGTTCAGTGGTACAGTGAAGCGCTGAATTTTTGGCAAAATCAATACTCTTAGGGGACAAACTAACAAGGGCGCACGTCGTAACAAGGGCGCACGTCGGTGTACCCATACTGTAACTCGATAATGTGATGATTTCCCAAGATACTTTATTTGCGGTTTCTTTATTGCCTTACCTAGGTTTTTTGTGGTTTCTAACTCGTTCCGGACAAACCCCACGGTTGGCGCTGATTGGATTTTATGCGCTGTTGGTATTTGTGGCGGTGACGATTCCGGCGGGAATATATGCAAAGGTGGCTTTGGGGGAGCAATTAGCCAATGTTGATTGGTTGCATGGGAGTGCTGAGTTTTTTTTAACCCTATCTAATATTTTGGTCGTGTTAGGTTTTCGCCAAGGGATTATTCAAAAGCGTTCCTCGTCTTAAGTTGTAGGATGTTATAGTCGGGGCGGGTTTAGTTACATCTCTTGTGAGGTAAGAAACGATAGTAGTAAAACCCGCCCCTACTTGCTCAAAACTCAATCATCCCAGCATCGGCGCTTGTCGGGGATAGCGCTGCATTAATGCTCTCACCTCTCCAGCATGATAGGAACTGCGAGTGAGGGGGGAGGAGACAACTTGTAAAAAGCCGATAGATTCGCCAAACTCTCGCCAAGTATCAAACTGTTCTGGGGTGATAAAGTTAGTCACACCTAAGTGCTTTTGACTCGGTTGAAGATATTGCCCAATGGTGAGAATATCACAATTGACGGCTCGCATATCCTGCATCACTTGGCGCACTTCGGCGTCAGTTTCGCCTAATCCCACCATGATGCCAGATTTGGTATAAATCCAGGGGGCGAGTTTGTGGGTACGTTGGAGAAGTTCGAGCGATCGCGGATAATCTCCTTGAGGACGTACTCGTCGATAGAGTCGCGGGATGGTTTCGGTGTTGTGGTTGAGGACTTCGGGTTGGGCTTGGAGAATGGTGGCTAGGGCGTCCCAATTGCCACATAAATCAGGAATTAATACCTCAATAGTGGTTTGAGGCGATATAGCGCGAATCGCTTCAATGCAGTGGACAAACTGAGATGCACCCCCATCAGGCAAATCATCCCGATTAACCGAGGTAATCACCACATGCTGAAGTTTCAGTCGCCCTACCGCTTCCGCTAATCGGGTGGGTTCTGTGGGATCAAGGGGTTTGGGTTTCTTCTCAAAATCAATATCGCAGTAGGGACAAGCGCGGGTACAAGCCGGTCCCATAATTAAAAAGGTAGCAGTGCCAGCATTGAAGCATTCGCCGATATTAGGACAAGAGGCTTCCTCACAGACGGTATTGAGTGCCAAATCCCGTAAGATTTCCTTAACGTTGCCCACACGCTGCCATTGCGGTGCTTTGACTCTTAACCATTCAGGTTTAACGACCACTCCTGAACATGCTCCCACGAAAGTACCAGTGTTAATCCTAGCAAGTCTGTGGTAGTATGGATGAGATATTGCGGGATGTAGCGCAGCTTGGTAGCGCACCTCGTTCGGGACGAGGGGGTCGCAGGTTCAAATCCTGTCATCCCGATTTATTCTGTTGATTGCCAAATTATTGATCATCTCCTTCTAACGGTAGAGCCTGATCAATTTCATCAATTAGCACAACGGTCGGTAACGGGTAATAATACTTTAAACGTCGCACCTTTGCCCACTTGACTCTTCACCGAAATTGAACCCCCACAACGCAATAACAACTGCTGCACAATGGTTAATCCCAAACCCGCTCCCATTTCTTCTCCAGGAATTGGACGTCCCCGATAAAAACTATCAAAAATCTTAGGAATTTCACTCGCCGCAATTCCACTTCCTGTATCGGTAAATGCAAGCTGAACATATTCCCCCTGAAGACTCCCTAACACCTTCACTTGACCCCCAGGGTGAGTAAATTTGAGACTGTTGTGTAGTAAATTAATGGCGATTTGCCGTAACCAGGTTTCTCGACAGGAAACACTTGGCAGATCAGCTGGGATGGTATAGTCGAGTTGAATCCCTTTCTCTTGAGCCAACGGCTGATAGGTACTCACCACACCGGGAATAATCTGTGCGAGTTCCACGACAGACTTGACTCTAGGTTGGGGTTCGTCGGCTTCAACCAGATCCAGCATTCCCACAATTAATGAATTTTGTCGATCGCATTCACTATTGAGTAGCTGCATATAACGTTGGCGCTGGGCGGGTTTGAGTTGAGGCGACTCCAACAGACTTAGCGCCGTTTTCATATTCGTTAATGGGGTTTTCAGTTCCTGCGCCACTCGCCGCAAGAGTTCGTCTTTATGGCTGAGGTGATGGGTTAATTGGGTGATGGCGCTATTTTGTCCCGATTCAGCCATTGTCCGTGACTGTAAAATTTCCTCCGTTCGCTGTAACTGTTTGATCAACACCTGGGTGATTAATATCTTCTCATCTGTCACCCGAACCAAGGAAAATGGGTTTTTCCCTCCAGCCAGTAACTCATCGGGCGTACTATCTGCGATCGCAATACTTCCTCGGAGTCTCTGCAAAACCTGATAGATCACTCGTCGCTCAAAGGTACAAATAGTCAGCCATGACTGAGACTGATAAGGACTCTCCCCCTCAAGTCGCTGATATGCCACAATCAGACTGGTCAATTGCTCACAAAGAACTAATAGAAACGACTCCCGTTTAAGCTGGCTTCCGGCGGCTAGCTGAATGGGAAACAGTTGAGCATCCGGGTTCACCGGTGGTTCATCCTGAGTTGCGACAGCATCAGAGGCTTCACCAAAACAATTACACCAATAGAGGGTTTGAGGAATACCTATCTGTTGTCGATACCGCAACAGTTCCTCCCGCCACCCGGCGACGGATGGAGACTTAACCCAGATCGTAGCCGGGATTTTTTCCTCAATCAGTACATCAACCATGGCTCCAACTAAGGTTTTGAGTCCCACTGGACTGATTGAGAGTGACTGAGGAGTTGTCAAATTATCTAGAGCTAGCTGGTAAAGGGACAAATCCAGTGTAGGTAGTGAGTTCATCAGGGAGGAAAGTTTTGACCCTTCACTTGGCGTATGGCATAATTTTGACCCAATGCGATCCTCGAGGGAACTTGGGTTTAAGGAATGTAGGGGCGGGTTTCATTACTATCGCTTCCTTTGACCCAAATGTAAGTAAACCCGCCCTGAGTGAGCTAACTAAATCGACCTAAGAGAGCCTCTCGCGCTTGTTCACGGTCATCGAAGTGAATTTTTTCTGTCCCTAATATTTGATAGTCTTCGTGACCTTTCCCAGCAATTAACACCCCATCACCGGGTTGGGCTTGTAAGATCGCCGTGCGAATCGCCGTGGCGCGATCGCTAATTACGATTGGCTCTACAGTAGCCGGAATCCCTGCTAAGATATCTTGGATAATTTTTTCTGGGTCTTCAGTACGAGGATTATCTGACGTCACAACGGCTACATCGGCTAATTCTGCGCCAATTTTCCCCATCTTCGGACGCTTGGTGCGATCGCGATCGCCTCCACAACCAAATACACAAATCATTCTTCCCTGAATAAACGGTCGTGCGGCTTTGAGCAAGTTCTCCAGACTATCCGGCGTATGAGCATAATCGACAATCACGCTAATATCCTGATCCGGTTGAATTTGCACCCGCTCCATCCGCCCGGGTACTCCCGGAAATTGGTTTAAGGCAGTGATCACAATGTCTAGATCTAACCCTAAATTTAACACTGCACCAATGGCAGCCAAAACGTTTGACAAATTATACTGACCCACCAGGGGAGAATTGAACGTCACTTCACCGACTGGCGTGTGCAGCGTTCCTTTAACACCAATCGGCTCATAAGTCAAGTCACTCGTATACAAATCTGCCGAGGCATCATGAACACTGTAACTCCAGGTGCGATCGCGTCCAAGTTGTTCAATTAAACGCTTACCGTAGGGATCATCGGCATTAATAATCGCTTTGCCGTGGAGATAATCGGGATTAAATAATAATGCCTTTGCCGCGAAATAATCCTCCATCTCCCGGTGAAAATCCAAATGGTCTTGGGTGAGATTGGTAAATACAGCGACATCAAACTCACATCCTAGCACCCGACCTTGTGCCAGGGCATGGGAACTGACTTCCATCACCCCTAACTCACAACCCGCCGCTACAGCTAAACTTAGCTGCTGTTGCAGTTCTACGGGAAAGGGTGTGGTGTGAACAGCCGTTTGGGAAAATCCCTGCCATCGGGCATAAAGTGTACCAAAAAGGGCAGTGGGACGCAGGGCTTGGGTGAGGAGAAATTCAATCAGATGGGTTGTCGTGGTTTTGCCATTAGTCCCGGTTACGCCAACTAACTGAAGCTGGCGGGTAGGATAGTCGTAGAACGCCGCCGCCGCTTGGGCGCAGGCTACCGTCATGTCAGTAGCACAGATAATGCAGGGAGGTTCAGCATCGGGTTTCGGCTGAGGCGGGTGTTTTTGTGCCGCTTGGGGAGAAATTAAAGCCGCGACAGCACCAGACGCGATCGCACTTTGCCAAAATTCCCCACCATCTACACGGGTTCCGGGCATACCAATAAACAAATTTCCCGGTTGACAGGCGTGGGAATTAGTACAGATTCCCGTGATTTGGGCGTCAAGTGCTGGATGATTCGGCATTTGCACACTATTAGGAATCGCCTTTAGTAGATCATGTAGCTTCATCTCAATCAACTCCTCACGACGAGAGGGATAGGGGCAAAGAAGAACTTCAGATTAGCACTCCTGTTGCTTAGTAGGATTACGAATGCTCGAAAATCTTCCCAAAGGAACTGGGGAACTTTCTCGCCACAACTGGAGCAATCCTGTGAAGTATTATGGGCGCTTACTGGAATAACCAACTTCCCAGCATTTACGGCAATGTGTGTCAGTATCAACAGAAAGCTTGAACACCCAGCATCCAACACAGATTTAGCCAATCGGGTTCGAGCTAGTCCTTTAATAACCCTCACCATATTTTAATCACCAGTAGCACCTACGACTCCGTGCGCGATCGCTATCAGGCTATGCCCATACAATCCCTTAAACTCCCAGGTCGAGAGCAAAAGACGCTGATTTACAGTGTATTGGGACAAAAACCCCAGACCCAACCTCAACCTGGTTTTTACACCCAGTCGGCTGATGTTCTTTCCAGCTTACAAATATTTCTGTAACATTTTCTCCAACTGCTGCACACTCAAGCGGGGTGAAGGGCGAGGGAGAGGTGTTTCTTGACCGTCTTTGTGATAACACAGAACTGGCACTTCATATTGATAAACCTGGAACCAATCATCCCGCTGGGTAATGTCCCGCACCTCTAACTGAAAATTCAACCCTTGGATTTGTTCGAGCTTTTCTTGTAAACCTTCGCACAGGTGACAACCTGGTTTGCTGTACAAAATTAATGTGTCATTCGTCATGGGTTATTTGTCAACTGCCTCTAGAGCCATGAAGACGGGACGGGGAAGTTTTGAGTGGGAGCGTTTTGAATTAACACCCCAATTTCAGAGCGCCCTCGGTAGGACTCGAACCCACGGCCAAAGGATTAGAAATCCCTTGCTCTATCCACCTGAGCTACGAGGGCATAGATTTATAATACAAAAAATAGACACCTAACTGGCAATATTCATCAACCAATCGATCCCAATGCCAGCGATCGGTTAGAAACCCGATTGCTGCCGCCCTTGGATTTGGGGTGGATATGTTCCACCTGTAAAGGAACGTCAGAAGCTCCACAGTAAGCACATTGGTGGTTCCATTTGGTCAATAGATACTCCCGAACTTCGTAACCAAACAGCTCTCCTTTTTGATACTCAATGCCAGCTATTTCTGGGTTATTGAGTCGCTGAGTATCGAACCGTACCAGTTCCATCGAAATAAAAGAAATTGGAGCCAACTTTCTCAACCGATTTACCCAAGTTAGAGTAGTGTCTACCCGATGTTGGAGACTAGGAGCCAACCAGTCGGTGGGACGTTTGCGGTTGCATCGAGGCTTGCGGTATCGAGTATGACGGTT
>NZ_JAVKEW010000183.1:0-16868 GCF_040226375.1 Coleofasciculus sp. G2-EDA-02
GGGGGCTAGGGGGGATGGAGAGAGGTTTTCCAGATCCCGTGAAAAGTGAAAAGTAAGGTGTAGGGGCGGGTTTGACGATTATCTTTTCGGTTGCACAAAAAATGTGACTAAACCCGCCCCGACTGTCGTCAGTTTCGAGACTGGAGCGGTTAGGAATGATGGGTGAAGCGATCGCCTGATTCTACATCAAACCAGTGCATCGTTTTCTCCGGTAGGGCTAGAGTCACTGTATCTTCTTCACCATCCCAGTAGTGATCAGCGGGTAACAACGCCCGAATTGTCTTACCTTCTGACCCTTGGGAACCCCTCACCCGCACGCTAATCAGTTTTTCTTTGCCCATATCTTCAACGAGATACACGTTACCTTTAATGATTTGGTTATCTCCTTCTCTGGCAATCCGCACATTTTCAGGACGAATACCCATGATAATTTGGCGCGGTTTTTGCGGCAAGTTGGGCAGTTTCAGTTTAAAGTCACCCAGAATGGCATAATTCGCCTGACAGTTAAGAGTCAGCAGGTTCATTTGGGGACTGCCCATGAAACTAGCAACAAAACTATTAGCTGGGTAGGTATAAATCTGATAGGGAGTATCAAGCTGTTGCAATACGCCCTCGTAAAGTAAGGCAATTCGAGTAGAGAGAGTCATTGCCTCAGTTTGGTCGTGGGTAACATAGACGACGGGTTTGTTTTGAGATTTAAATAGTTGCTTGAGTTCCGCCCGAACTTGTTCTCGCAGTAAGGCATCTAAGTTACTCAAGGGTTCATCTAATAAAAAGACTTCCGGTTCCCGAACTAAGGCGCGGGCAACCGCTACCCGTTGTCGTTGTCCACCAGAGAGTTGACGGGGTTTGCGTTCGAGTAAGGAACGGTCTAAATCTAGCTTGAGAATGACATCATCAATGCGTTTGCGAATTTCATCCCTAGGAGTTTTACGGATTCTCAGAGAAGCGCCGATATTTTCCTCTACTGTCATGTGAGGATAGAGGGCGTAACTCTGGAAAACCATGGCAATGTTGCGATCGCCGGGAGGGACAGTGTTGACCGTTTGTCCACTGATTACAACTCTACCCTTGGTTGGGGTTTCCAATCCCGCAATTAATCGTAGTAATGTGGATTTGCCACAGCCAGAGGGTCCGATAAATGTCATAAATTCACCATCTTCAACCTCTAAGCTGATGTCTTTAATCGGCACTGTTTTGGGATTGTATTCTTTGCGTAGATTCTGTAGTTCTAGTTTTGCCATGATTTTTGCCTATTGAGTTTTGAATCTAAATCGGGGTTAATCCAGACGTGCCATGGCACGTCTCTACAACCTCATCCTTTAACTGCCCCAGCCGTGATTCCTTGAACAATGCGACGCTGGAAGAGGAGGACTAACACAATCAGGGGCAACGTTCCAGCTACTGTCGCCGCCGCGATCGGACCGTAAGGAATTTCAAATACAGATGTTCCGCCAATTTGAGCCACTGCCACCGGGATAGTTTTCATTTCATTTTGAGTAATAAAGGTCAAAGCAAAGATAAATTCATTCCAGGCAAAGATAAATGTCAAAATTCCCGTCGTTACCAGGGCAGGTATGGTCATCGGCAGAACAATTTTCAGCAGCATTTGTACTGTGTTGTATCCATCAACCTTAGCCGAATCTTCTAAGTCTTTAGGTAGCTGCTGAAAGAAACTCCGTAGAACCAAAATAGTCAGCGGTAAATTAATTCCGGTATAAGGAACAATTAGGGCGATGTAGTTATTTCCCAAGCCGAAAGCTTTCACCACCTCTAGCAGCCCCAGAAACAGTAGCACGTAGGGAAAGAGACTGACGACGAGGACACAGCCTAGAACAATCCGCTCTCCCGGAATTTTTAACCGTGCTAAGGCATAAGCGGCAGGCGCTCCGGCGATTAAACACAATAAGGTGGAGGTTAATGAAACAAGGGCGCTATTGAAGATATAACGCCAAAAGGGATAACGCTCAAATAGCTGCGTGTAGTGATTCCAAGTGAGTTGATCCGGTGCGGGAAAATAGACATTAGGAATTGCCGAAATTGCCTCATTCACCTTGAATGACGTGATAACTTGCCAAAGGGCTGGCGCGAGGCAAAAGATTAGCGTTAATACAACACCAACCCAGAGCATAATTTGCTTGGTATTGATTCGTGACTTTTTTTGTGATGATGATTGTTGAGCGATTGCCATGGTTAATCTATTGGTCTCCTAAAACATTAAGCCGGGTTTTTGAGAGCAAAAATGCGACAATTGCTACGGCGATAATCAGCAATAGAAATGTTACGACTACCAAAGCAGCACCGTAACCAAAATCCAGATAGCGCCTCACCGTGTCGTAAATATAGAGTGAGATCATTTCCGTAGCATTAGCTGGACCCCCTCCCGTCATCACTAGGATCAAATCAAAAATACCGAAGGCTTGAGCAAATCGAAATAATAAGGCAATCAGGATTTGTGGGGTTAGCAAAGGTAAGGTGATTTGCACAAAGCTTTGTAGTGGAGAGGCTCCATCAATAGCATGAGCTTCATAAAGATCCTCAGAAATTGATTGCAATCCTGCCAGCAGAATGATCGCAAAAAAAGGCGTTGTTTTCCAGACATCAGCCGCAATCAATGCCACCATTGCCAAATTAGGTTCACCCAACCAAGTTACCGGGTCAACGACGGGTAAAAATCGCAAAATATCGTTGGCAACGCCATACTGATCATTGAAAATCCACTGCCAAGCTAACCCCATGACGGCTGTTGGTAACGCCCAGGGAATGAGTGCAGCCGTGCGAACTAAACCTCGTCCAAAAAAGGCTTGATTTAGAACTAGGGCAATTGCCATTCCTAGCACTAATTCAACCAGAATCGAGGACACCGTAAAAACGGTCGTGTGCCAGATGCTTTGCCAGAAGCGCCCATCACCCAAAAGCCTTGCATAATTTGCCAGTCCGGAAAACTCTGCCTGCAACTCAGTACCCAAATTTTGAGTGAATAGACTCAACCAAAATGCCCGTCCAATGGGATAGGCAAATACCATTACCAAGATAAGTATGGCAAGTAGGGTTAGTAACCAACCTGTTCGGATCTCTTTTTGCCGAATTGAACCTTGTTTCATAGTGACTTTATAGACTTACAACTAGCCGTGAAACCTGCTGCTTCACATTAATCTCCCAAGAGTCTACGAGTCTCCTGGGCTGCCCGATTCATGGCTTCTTCTGCACTTAGGCTTTGCGTAATCGCTGCACTCAGATAACGCTGTAAAATATCTGAGGTTTGAGCATATTGGGCGATGGGTGGACGCAGAACCGCTTTTTCCAGAACTTCTAGAAGTTTGGGAAAGTAACTATATTTAGCCACCAGTTCGGTATCGGTATAAAGGGATTTGAGAGCTGGAGCATAGCCTGTTGCCAATATGAATTGTTTTTGTACCTCCAGACGGTTAAAGAATTCAATCACTTTCCAGGCTTCATCGGCGTGTTTCGTCGATTTAGAAATACCCAGTCCCCATCCACCTTGGCAAGCACCACTGCTATCATTAGGTTGGTGTACCATCGGCTTGATTGCAAATTGACCCGCAATTTCTGAGTCGGCTGCTAATGTGTAAACGTAGGGCCAATTTCGCAAGAAAATAGCTTCACCGTTTTGGAAGATTCGCCTGGTTTCTTCTTCGGCGTAAGTGGTGACACCAGGGGGAGAAACGCCTTTGTCAATGGTATTGCGTAAAAATTCGACAGCTTGGATAGCTTCGGGTTGATCAAGTCCAACTTCTAATGTGTCTGGATTCACCCAAAAGCCACCAAATCCTTCCAGGATTTCCACAAACATAGCAGACAATCCTTCGTACTGCTTCCCTTGCCATAAATACCCCAAATCAATGTCTGTTTGTTGTTGTAAGGCTTGGGATATTTGCATGAGTTCGTCAAAAGTTTCGGGGGGTTCGTATCCACCTTGCTTTAATAAGTCAGTACGGTAGTAGAGCATACCCCCGTCGGAACGGAAGGGCATCCGATAAAGTTCACCGTTGTAGCGTCCCCCCTCTACATCCCCTTGCAGAAACTCTGATAATTGGTCTTCAGAAACTCGGTCAGACAGAGGCATTAACCATCCGGCGGCGGCAAATTTTGGTACCCAAACAATGTCTAGATAAACGAGATCGTAAGGGGATTCTCCTAGTAAGAAAGCCGAGGTATAGAGGTCTTCAACCAAGTTAGTTTCATTCGGTCCTTCGATGATTTCCAGATTAATGCCTGGATTTTGTTGTTCAAAATCCTCGACAAAAGGTTGCCACTGGGATGCTTCTAGAGCGCTCATTAACACTTTGACCGTGACGGGTTGTTGGGTCAAGGCGGGAAAAATTAGAAACTGAATTGCGGCAATTGAGGCAATCAGTAAGATTAAAAAACGAGGGAATCTTTTGATTCTGAAGATGCCTCTTTTGAGTCTGCCTAATTGCTGACTAATGTTCATTGGATGCTCTGACAATTCAATAGGGTTCAATTCACCTGTGTGATGACGATTACGCCCTGTCTCTGACAGGATTGCTCTTGGCGCTGGCATTGGAGTCAACACAACAAGGTGTAGAAGCTTCAGCCTAATTGTAGCTAACGCTTATGAATTACTTTACCTCATCGCTTGATTTGACGAGATGTCAATCTAGGTTAGAGCTAGATGTAAAGAAATGAAACTTAAGTTTATTTAAGTTAACATTGAGAGAACGATGAGGCAAGATCGGCTTGATCAGTCGATTCGGGTGTGCAAAAGGATACTGGTATCCTGTTTCGCTAACATAATTTATACCTCCATAGTTAGTTGACATTTTTCACCTGTGGCAATAAGTCCCAAGTTAACGCGGGATGGGCAAGTTCCAGCCACTCTCTTGCTCAGCTTTTCAGGCTTTATCCTACTTGCCTACCCTACATCAAATAGTTTCGTGAAAACGGTGCCAGTTATGTGTCCAGAGTTACGATTAATAGAAATTGGCTAGGATATTTTGCCAAGAAAATGGTTTTTGGGGGATTGATCATTCTTACTTTTCACGGGATCTGGAAAACCTCTCTCCAAACCTCTCTCCATCCCCCCTTGCCCCCATCCCCCCTTGCCCCCCTTTGAAAGGGGGGAAAAAGGGGGGTTAGAGAGAGGCTTTGAATTCTCCCCCTTCCCACCCCTTCGGGGAAGTAAGCTACGCAGGGAAGGGGGCTGGGGGGTTAGGTCTAATGTCGATTTTTCTAAATGGCGTGAAAAGTCAGATTGATCATTATGCCCAAGGTTATTCTGTATGGGATTGATGATGATAAATTTGCATTGTTCCAATCTGCCATTTCTCAAACATAATGAAATCAGTGGCTGTGCTTATTGAGAATTTTACCAAATACATTAGCCTAGATAATACCTTTGATGAAATAACTGATTTTTTCCTATTTTTTACCAAGCTGACCTTAAGTCATCCGATTTTTTGCCTCAACTGTCTTATCTAGCCGCCCTAAATAATTTGGGCAATCGTCTGTTGCCGTTCCCTGCTCTTTGTTTCCTTTGCTAAAAATTGGATAGTCTAAGGAAGGGATAATTTAACTGTTTGTTGCCAAATGTCACTAACCGCAGCTAACCAGGGTGTTGCTCAAGATATCGCGAATCAGTCCAACCTTTTAGAGGTGGCGGATGCTTACTTGCGCCAAATCGTTGCCCCTAGCGCCTCAGAGATAGATCGGGATACCGAAGCATTACGCACCGCACTCCAGGGATTAGGCTCTCGCAACCTCCTCGCGCTGAAGGTTCCCCAAGGTTGGGGAGGTGCCGAGGTTACTCCTGTCACCTTCTTTCACTTCCAACAACAAGTCTGTCGATATTCGGGCGCGTTGGCATTTCTGCAAACTCAGCATCAGAGTGCAGGTGGCTTTTTGGCAAAGAGTGACAATGAAGCCTTAAAGCAGCAGTATCTTCCCCCCATGGGGAGAGGTGAGGTGTTAGTGGGCGTGGGATTCTCCCAACTGCGACGCACTGGGAATCCTCCAGTCAAAGCGACGCCTGTGGATGGGGGTTATCAGATTACTGGAAATGTCCCTTGGGTTACGGGTTTTAGCTTGTTTGAGGATTTTGTGATTGGGGCGACATTACCCGATGGTCGAGAACTCTATGGTATAGTACCCTTTACGTCTACAGAGCAAGCGGTTGGGGGTGCGATCGCGTTTAGTGAACCGATGGTGTTAGCGGCGATGAACTCCACGAATACAGTGTCGGCGAGTCTGACTGATTGGTTTTTACCCCACGAGTCTGTTTTATTCATCAGAAAAGCCGGAGCGATTCATGAAACGGATCGAAAAAATGTGTTAAATCATGGATTCTTTGCCTTGGGCTGTGCTCAAGCCGGATTAGATATTATTGCCGCCGTTTATCAACGCAAGAAATTAGGGTTTATTCAAGATGCTTTTAATGCGCTCAACGCCGAAGTCTCTGACTGTGAAGCCGCAATGATGGCAGCATTATCAACAAATTATGCTGACACCGAAGATCAGGAAAATGGAAGAGATAGGGGAGATAGGGCAGATAGGGGAGATAGGGGAGATAGGGGAGATAGGGGAGATAGGGGAGATGAGGGCGGGTTTAGAAACATCCGGGTGACAACAAATGATAATAGTGAAACCCGCCCCTACATGGGGGAAAAACGTCCCCAATCCCTACAATTAAGGGCGTGGGCAATTAATTTAGCGGGGCGCTGTACCAATGCGGCTGTAACAGTTTCTAGTGGGGCGGCAAATATCCAATCCCACGCCGCCCAAAGAGTCTATCGTGAAGCTGTAGTATTTACGGTGTCTGGGCAAACCACGGCGGTAATGGAAGCAACCTTGGCGCAGTTAGTCCACTCACCTCTCAATTAGGGGAGATAGGGAAGCAGGGGAAGCAATGTAGAGACGCGCCATGGCGCGTCTGGGAGCAATGTAGAGACGCGCCATGGCGCGTCTGGGAGCAGGGGGGTGTAGAGACGCGCCATGAAATCTATCCGTGTGTAGGGGCGGGTTTAGGGACTAATATTGATTGTTATCCCTAGCTTGGCAGCAAAACCCGCCCCGACCAAATGACAAATGACAAATGACATAAACAAATGACCAATGACAAATGACGAAATAACAGTTAACCTGACGATTAATGGTGAGACGCGATCGCTAACCATTGAACCACGAGTTACATTACTAGATACACTGCGCGATCGCCTTAACCTTACAGGCAGTAAAAAAGGCTGTGATCATGGTCAATGTGGCGCTTGTACAGTCCTCATTGACGGACAGCGGGTTTACTCCTGTCTCTCCTTAGCTGTCATGCAGGAAGGCAAGGAAATTGTTACCATTGAGGGACTCAGCGTCGGCGATACTCTCCATCCCGTGCAAGCCGCATTTATCGAACAGGATGGTTTCCAGTGCGGCTACTGTACACCCGGACAGATTTGCGCTGCTGTCGCCCTCCTTGACGAAGTAAAACAAGGCTGTGGGAGCGCTGTCACAGAGGATCTCTCCCATCCACCTCAACTAGCAGAACTCTCTGAGACGGAAATTAAAGAACGACTGAGTGGGAATCTCTGTCGCTGTGGCGCGTATAATGGCATAGTCGCCGCCGTGCAGCAAGCCGCCGGACAGACGCCTCCTTCTCAAGAGCGCTACCGTCTTGGTCAATGAATAAATTCTCCTATATCCGCGCCACTTCGGTAAACGATGCCGTGCAACGAGCAATGGCGGATCAACAAGCCCTGTTTATTGCTGGAGGAACCAACTTAGTTGACCGGATGAAAGTCTTTCTGGATCAACCCTCGCAGCTTATCGATATCTCCCGCTTGCAGATGCGGCGGATTCAAGAGACGACAGCAGGCGGTTTGCGGATTGGCGCACTGGTGAGTAATACCGCCGTTGCGGATCATCCTACAGTCCGCCGGAACTATCCCCTGCTTTCTCGGGCGATTTTGTCGGGTGCCTCTCAGCAAATTCGCAATGTAGCAAGTGTGGGTGGTAATCTTCTACAACGCACGCGCTGTCCCTACTACTACGACACTGCCTTCCCCTGCAATAAACGGCAGCCAGGGAGTGGTTGTCCGGCGGTAACGGGTATGAATCGGATGCACGCCATTTTTGGCGCGAGTGAGCAATGTGTGGCGGTTCATCCCTCTGATATGTGCGTGGCGTTGGCGGCGTTGGATGCGGTGGTTGAGGTGGAAGGAACCAACGGGAGGCGGCAAATCCCATTCACTGAGTTTCACCGTCTCCCCGGCGACACACCCCAACGGGACACAACGTTAGAACCCGGCGAACTGATTACGGCTGTGGTGTTACCCCCTGTACCCTTTGCTCAATCGGGTGTTTATCTTAAACTACGGGACAGGGCGTCCTATTCCTTTGCCCTGGTTTCAGTGGCGGCTATGGTGAATATCGCCGCAGATTCTATTATTGAGGCGCGTTTAGCCCTAGGTGGCGTTGCCCACAAACCCTGGCGTTCCCAGGAAGCGGAGACATTTTTACGGGGAAAACCTGCCAACGCCGAAATATTCCAGGAAGCAGCAGACATGGTGCTACAGGCAGCGCAACCCTTAGTTGACAATGGTTTTAAAGTGGAATTAGCCAAACGCGCGATCCGGCGATCGCTGATATTATCAGCCAAGGGGGAAAGTCTCGCATGAGTCAGGTGATGGGGAAAAATGTTAGCCGCAAAGATGGGCGTGCCAAAGTCACAGGAACGGCAACCTATGCCGCAGAACACCCGATTCCGGGACTGGTTCACGGGTATCTGGTAACTGCCAGTATTGCCAAGGGGCGGATTAAATCCATTGATACTCGTGCAGCAGAGGCGATACCGGGGGTGATTGCGGTTTTCACTCATAAAAACGCCCCGCCAATATGCCCACCCACCAATAATTTCATCACCTCGAAAATCTACGAGGCACGTTTACCCCTATCCGATGATACCGTTCACTATGGGGGACAAATTATCGGCTTAGTGGTGGCAGATACTTTTGAACGGGCAAGACATGGGGCGCATCAGGTGAAGGTTGAGTACGATATCCAACCGCCAGTGGTTGAGGCGAAAAACGCCACATTCCAGGAAGCTCCGTCAATGTTTGGGGAGTCGTTTACCTTTGAGAAAGGGCAGTTTGCCACAGGAGATTTTACGGCTGGAATGGCAGACGCAGCCGCGACGGTTGAGGCGACGTACACCACCCCCACAGAACTTCATGCCCCCATGGAACCCCATGCCATTATTGCCCAGTGGCAAGGCGATTCCCTCACCGTCTACGAACCGTCACAGTGGGTAATGGGTTCCCAACGCACTTATGCGGAACTGTGTGATATCCCTGTAGAAAAGGTACGGATAATAACGCCGTATATTGGGGGAGCATTTGGTTGTAAAGGCTTCCCTTGGTCCCATGGGATTCTTTGTGTCGCCGCCGCCCGTCAGCTACAACGTCCCCTGAAAGTGGTTCTCAGCCGCCGACAGATGACCGCGAATACGGGACATCGTTCCCAAACTGAACAAAGGATTCGTCTGGCGGCAAATGCAGAGGGTATACTGAGTGCGATCGCGCATGAGGTTAAGTCCTGTACCTCTCCCGTCGAGGTTTTCACTGAACCTTGTACAAATATTACACCTGTCATGTATGCTGCCCCCACGATGCAGTTAAATCAGGAACTCGCTGTCCTGAACGTGGGTACACCAACCTTTATGCGTGCACCAGGGGAAAATCCGGGGATGTGGGCGCTGGAATCCGCCATGGATGAACTGGCTTGGGCGCTGAATTTAGATCCGGTGGAACTGCGGCTGAAAAATGAAACGAAGGAACATCAGCGCAAAGGATTGCCTTTTTCTGCCAAGCACTTTGCTGATTGTTTGCAAATGGGCGCACAACAGTTTGGCTGGAAAGATAGACCCCGACAAACCCGCGCCCTCACCCGTGAGGGTCAGCTAATCGGCTGGGGTATGGCGGCAGCAACGTTTCCGGCGCTTCGCGGTCAAGCATCGGTGAAGGTGCGCCTGTTACCCGATGGCACTGTGCATATCCTAACCGCCGCTAATGACATGGGTACAGGTGCTTATACCATGATTGCGGTGACAGCCGCCGAGGCGCTGGGTGTACCCGTGGACAATGTGCGCGTTGAATTGGGCGATTCCCAATTACCCGATGGTGGGATGGCTGGGGGTTCTATGATGACAGCATCGATTGCCCCCGCTGTCATGGAAGCGTGTCAGGAAGTGCTGAAAACGGCGAATTGTACAACAGCATCGGCTGCCTTTGATGCCCTGCGTCAATCTGGGCGGGAAGCATTTGAGGCAACGGCTTCGACAGCACCGGGAGATGAGGGCAAAAAATGGGCATTTCAGTCATGGGGTGCACATTTGTGCGAGGTGGCTGTGGATGAAGAAATCGGGCGTTTGCGGGTGACGCGCTGGGTGTCAGTGATGGATATTGGGCGGGTGATGAATGGGAAAACGGCGGCGAGTCAGGTGCGCGGTGCTGTGATTATGGGGATTGGGCAAGCGTTGATGGAGGCGTGCCACTTTGACCCAGATATTGGCTATCCTGTGGTGTATGACTTGGCGACGTATCACTTTCCGGCACACGCAGACATTCCTCGGATTGAGGTGACATTTGTCGGCAAACCGGATTTGAACTTTAACCCAGCCGGGGCAAGGGGTTTAGGTGAAATTGGTATTACCGGGGTGGCGGCGGCGGTGGCGAATGCCGTTTATCACGCGACGGGTAAGCGGTTGCGGAATCTGCCCCTGACACCGGATAAGTTGACAAATCAGTAGTCAGAGTGGCTCACTTATGAAAGAATTACAGAACATTCTGCAAACATTTGAGCAAACGAAGAACTCTGATCAAAGCATCGCCCTCGCCACCCTCGTCAAAGCCCAAGGTTCGACTTACCGACGCCCTGGTGCGCGAATGCTGATGACTTCAGGGGGAAAGATGGTTGGTTCCCTGAGTGGTGGTTGTTTAGAAGGTGATGTTTTTGAACAGGCGCAAGGGGTGATGACGTCTGGCAAACCCATTGTTGTAGAGTACGATACGATGTCCGATGAGGATATTATCTGGGGATTGGGACTCGGTTGTAATGGAATTGTTCAAATTATGATTGAACGAATTAAACCAGAGAATTCATTCAACCCGCTAACATTTTTAAGCGACTGTATCCGCTATCGACGATTGGGAGTTCTAGCAACGGTGTTTCAGGTTGAGGGTGAGATCAAAAACCAAATTGGAACTCGCTTAATCCTGTATCCAGATGGTAGAGTCGAAAGCAATATCCCAGATACTGATTTAGTTACCCAGATACGCGATGATGCCCAGAACGCGCTTAAAAACAGTCGCTCATTGATAAACACTTATCCCTTACTCATCGGTAAAGCTGAGGTGTTTATTGAGTTTATCCAGCCGCCCCTACCCCTGATCATTTTTGGTGCAGGTCATGATGTTTTACCATTAGTACGCTTGGCGCAAGAATTGGGATGGTATGTGACAGTCGTGGATAACCGACAAGCTAACGTGACACGAGAACGATTTAAATGTGCGGAGCACGTCATTCTTTGCCCTCCTGAGAAAGTCTGCGATCGCGTTCACCTCAATCATCGTACAATAGCTGTAGTTATGACCCATAACTATCTGCATGACCTGGAACTTCTGAAAACCCTCTTACCCTCTCCGGTACAGTATTTAGGAATCATTGGTCCCAAAAGCCGAACCGAAACCTTACTGCAAGATTTGCCAGAAGAAATTACCCCAACCGAACAACAACGTCAACGTTTATATAGTCCTATTGGTCTTGACATTGGTGGGGATACGCCAGAAGAAATTGCCCTATCCATTGTGGCGGAAATTCAAGCGGTTATCAGGAATCGCACGGGAGAGTCGCTGAGAAACAGACTGAGACCCATTCATGACCGAAGCATCAAATAATTTGACATTTATAGAACAGTTTATTTGAGTTCGTAGTAGGCACTTTAGTGCCAGAAGTGAAGACAGCACTAACTACAAATATAGATATCACTATAACATGAATTCTTCAACGGTTGGTCTAATCATTCTGGCAGCAGGAGCATCCACACGCATGGGTACACCCAAACAACTGCTAGACTACCAAGGACGCAGTTTTATTCGCCACACAGCAGAGGTTGCGATCGCGTCTGTCTGCCAACCAGTTATAGTTGTGTTGGGGGCGTATGCAGAACGAATACAGCCGGAACTCAGTGATTTACCTGTACAAGTGGTCAAAAATCAACAATGGCGGGAGGGAATGAGTGCTTCAATTCAGGTGGGTTTAAACGCGCTGCTGACGGGGAATCCTCACTTAGAAGCCATTGCGATCGCGCTTTGTGATCAACCCTTCGTTTCCTCTCAAACCCTTAACCATCTCGTTGAAGCCTACCGTTCTACGGGTCAACCCATTATTGCATCTGAATATGCTGGAACACTAGGTGTCCCTGTGTTATTTAACAATACTTTATTTCCCGAACTCATGGCGCTTAAGACTACCGAAGGGGCAAAAAAACTAATTCAAAACTACTATCCTCAAGTCTTTAGTATTCCGTTTTCCGAAGGAGCAATTGATATCGATACACCTAAAGACTATGAACAACTAATTTCCCCTCATCTTCCTTCTTCTAGGGATAGGATCTAAAGCATTAACCCTCATGTAGGGGCGGGTTTAGGGATTTACTTTAAATCGACGCCGATAACTTTTCTACAAAACCCGCCCTTAATCATTGGCATCTCACCCATAACCTTTGGACAAAACTACAATTATCTGAAGACAATTTTCTCCTATAGATTACCATGGACAGCAAGCCAGATGCAGGGTGGGTGAGAACTTGTCCATTCAACTCGATGCTTTTGATGAGCATTAATCAGAACATAATCCCCGGCTTTTAGTTCAATTCTCGAACCATCATCATAGGCAAGAATTGCTTCACCCTGAAGCAGGATCACCCACTCATCCTGCTGTCCGTCATACCATTCTCCTATAGGTGTCGTTTGTCCCGTGGAGATAATGCGCTCAATTAAAATGCTATCACTAGAGACTAAAGCCTCAAATAGTTCTTCATTAGGCAGTTGGGGCGGTAAGTTAAAAATATTGGGCATATCTAATCAATGATGGAACTATCCTCTATTGAATGTTAAAGGCTTATGACTTCTTCAATTCATCAGCGCCGATTATATCAGCAAATTATTCTGGAACACTCAAAAAACTCTAGAAATCGAGGCAAAACCAATCCTGTAGATGGATATCATCACGGACATAACCCGATGTGTGGCGACACAATTGAACTAACGATACAACTTAATCCAACAGGCGATAGGATTGAAGATATTAAATTTGAGGGAACAGGTTGTGCGATCGCGATCGCGTCAGCCGACTTGATGGCGGATACGGTACGGGGGAAAACCATAGCCGAAGCCTTGTCAATGGTGGAACGCTTTCGGGAGATGATTACCGGACAAGGTGAGTTTTCCCCAGAGTTGGGAAAACTAAATGCTTTACAGGGTGTTTCCCAGTTTCCTATACGGATTAAATGTGCGACATTGAGTTGGCATACGCTTAAAGCCGTTATAGAATCTTAACGCGAATCCTCATGTAATAATTTTAAATTTGGCGGCTGTCAATGGTTTACCTGTCAGACTGTGTTATCGACGGATTAGAAAAAATTGTTTGCTGCGAATCCAATTTATGGTTTACGAAAGTGAAACGTTATTATAGAAACTATCTACCCGTGAATAGCTGTGAACAATCATGAGGATTTTGCTGGTTGAGGATGATCAGCGCATTGCTAAAGCGCTGGCAGAAACTCTGCAAGACCAACATTATATTGTTGATATGGCTACCGATGGCGAAGCGGGGTGGGATTTTGTCGAAGCATTCAGCTATAAACTCATCCTGCTGGATGTGATGCTACCTAAACTGGATGGAATTAGCTTTTGTCAACGCTTGCGACGTTCCGGTAAAATGACCCCGGTGCTGATGCTGACGGCTAAAGACACTAGCAATGATAAGGTGATTGGATTAGATGCAGGTGCGGATGATTATGTGGTGAAACCCTTTGATTTGCCAGAATTAACCGCTCGGATTCGGGCATTACTGCGTCGAGGCAATTCTAGCCTACCCCCGGTGCTGGAGTGGGAACGTCTGAGCTTCGATCCGAATACCTGTCAAGTCACTTATGCTGAACACCCCCTGCATCTGACGCCCAAGGAATACAGTTTACTGGAATTACTGTTACGAAGTCATGGTCGTGTGCAGAGTCGTAGCGCTATTTTAGAACAGCTTTGGTCATGGGATGATCCACCCGGAGAAGATGCGGTTAAGGTTCATATTAAAGATTTACGCAAAAAACTTAGAGCAGCAGGCGCTCCACCGGATTTGATTCAAACGGTTTATGGTATCGGGTATCGGCTGAAGCAAAATTAGCCAGGGGAAAGACGTATGGTCAGAGAATATCAGGGAAATCAGGGACATAAAAAACCGTATAAATTTTTACCAAAATTGGGTATCAAAACCAGGTTCCCTATAAGCAAAGCAAAGGGTCAAAATCCAAAACTCAGTCAGGGCGGGTTTCGCACAAACGTTACCCTCAATAGCCAAAAGAAAATCCCTAAACCCGCTTCTACATACTCAAAACCCTGCCCTCTTTCCGAAGTAAAGCGTCAAAACTCTGTCAGCCCCCAGTTTAAATACTTGCGCTGGCGTCTGTTGGGTTCCTACCTGATGGTTATGGTGGCAATTCGGGTCATATCCAATGGTGTAGTCTATGAATTTTTTGCCCATAGTCTCTATCAGCAATTAGATAACCGTCTGCTCAATTTAGCCCAAGCGGCGGCTCATAGTTTAGTGGCGATTAAGCAGGATAAAGATGCCGTTGATCAACCTGCTTATCGCCCTTTAGACGGAGATGGTGATCTCGACATTCCCTGGCAAAATCTGAGTAAACCGGATCAAAGTGTGGAGTGGTTTGGGGCGGATCAGCAACGGTTAGCTATCTCTGGCACACTTTCGCCCACTTTTCTCCTACAAGAAGGGTTCCAGACAGGGGAACAAGGGCAGATTCGTACCCTAACGATTCCCGCATACAGTTACCGCCAAGGAGAACGACAACTCGAAGGTTATGTTCGCGCCAGTGAATCTACAGAGTCTGTGGAAGCTGTCCTCAGCCAGTTACGTTGGGGATCTGGGGTAGCCGGTATCCTGGCTTTTGGATTGATGGGGGTGGGCGGTATGTGGCTGACTCGGCAGTCGATGCAGCCGATTGAGCAGAGTTTTCAGCAACTTAAACAGTTTACAGCCGATGCGTCTCACGAGTTACGCAGCCCCCTGACGGCGATTAAGGCGTCAGTGGAGGTGATGCAGACTCATCCCGAACGGATTCATCCGGCGGATGTGGAAAAATTGGCTGCGATCGCGTCGGCGACTAGCCAGATGAGTCGTTTGGTGCAGGATCTGCTGTTACTCGCCCGAACCGATGCGACAACCGCCGCACCAACCCGCGAATTGACGGTGATTCCCCTGGACGAACTTTTGGAGGATGTTGAGGAGCGTCTCGAACCCAACGCTGAAGCCCAAGACATTACCCTGAAATGCTTACTACAACCTGATGTTTTTGTCAAGGGAGATGCTTCTCAACTTTTTCGTGTTTTTTGTAACCTGCTTGAAAACGCTCTGCAATACACTCCATCCGGGGGTACAGTTACCCTGTCGATGAGCACAGATGAAACCTTGGTAGTTGTCAGTGTGGAGGATACAGGGATTGGTATCGATCCAGAACATTTGCCGTTTATTTTTGATCGCCTGTGGCGAGCCGATAAAGCCCGAACTCAGCGCCAGGAAGGTTCAGGGTTAGGTTTAGCGATCGCTCAAGCCGTTGCTCAACAACATGGTGGAGACATTACGGTGAGGAGTGAGTTAGGAGTTGGCAGTTGTTTTCAGGTGTATCTGCCCATAGTTTCTTAGGGGTAGATAGCCGTAGGGGCATGGCACTGCCGTGTCCCTACTGGTGGTGTGAGTTTTTTTTGACAAAACTGTGGTATCCACCCGAGTTCTTTACCTTTTCCACTTAAAGTCTTAACTATAGCCGGAAACAGTGATGGCTAACATCAGAATTCTCAAGCAATGGAGGAGGGGATGCCCATGATACGCACGTTTCGTAAGTACCACCGCTTAATCGCGATCGCTGCCTGTCTCCCGTTAATTATAACCGTGATTACTGGCATGGGTTACACCATTTTTGATGAATGGTTTCATCAAGACGAGATCGCTAGGTTTCTAATGCAACTGCATACTCTGAAAATTTTGGGTTTAGAAACCATCTATCCGCTGCTGAATGGTTTGGGATTAGTGGGGTTGTTAGTTACAGGGTTAAGCATGACAGGTTTATTTAAGAAACGTCCGTCTATTCAAAAAACAGGCAACCACTAAAATCCTGATCAGGTTCCAATTTACAACTTAAAAAGAGAAAACTATTTAATACAAGGACCGGCTAAAGATTCCTTGGCAGGTTATGATGTGAAGCAAGAAGATGATTTAATTCTGGTCAAAGCTGGTTAAAACAAGCTTACACACAAACGCAACTTATGGTGAGGGCACGATACTATCGTGCCCCTACGAATGGTAATTTAGATGTCAAGAAAACGTAAGTGAGAGACTAAAATGACGTGTCTTTAGACTGGCGATTTATTCCACCCTGCCTGATCCTTCGCTCGTGTCAGGATATTTGAATTGACATCCTCCCCCGGCTAAAGAGCGCGGGGGATTCCTCACCACGCCACCTTTAGCCGGGGTGGTCGCTGATTGGGGTTGACGCTTCGCTGAAGGTTGCCTCCAAATGAGGTCTTACACCCTCTCCACGTCCGTTTATA